>JAWOHI010000047.1:0-6656 GCA_046485255.1 Bacteroidales bacterium | reverse complement strand
TTGATATGAACGTCATCTCAACGGTTCCCAACGTTTTCTACCACGTCTTTACCAAAAAGGGGGAGAAGCTTGACGTGTACAACCCTTCCGGGCTGCCCGATATGATGGAGATCGAACGGATCGATGAGCCCTACATTCAGGCACAAATCATCTCAATGCCCGAATACATCGGCTCGATAATGAAACTATGCCTGGAGAAGCGGGGTGAATTGAGGTCGCAGGTGTACCTGACAACCGACCGCGTGGAGCTGACCTTTGAACTTCCTCTTGCCGAAATCGTATTTGATTTTTACGACAAGCTGAAGTCCATCTCCAGGGGATATGCCTCCTTCGACTATCATCAGACAGGCTTTAAGCCGGCCAAGCTGGTCAGGCTCGATATTCTTCTCAACGGTGAGGCGGTGGACGCCCTTTCAACCCTGATCCATTTTGAAAATGCTCACCGGTTTGGACGGAGAATGTGCGAGAAACTGAAGGAGCTGATCCCGCGGCAACAGTTCGATATCGCCATCCAGGCTGCCATCGGGGCAAAAATCGTAGCCCGGGAGACGGTGAAAGCCTTCCGTAAGGATGTGACGGCCAAGTGTTACGGGGGAGATATCACCCGGAAACGCAAACTGCTGGAAAAGCAGAAGAAAGGCAAAAAACGGATGAAGCAGATCGGTAACGTGGAGGTGCCCCAAAGCGCCTTCCTGGCCGTACTCAAGCTCGACTAGCCCTGGTCGATGATCAGCTTGTAGCCCTTTCCGTGAACATTGATGATCTGGATGGCTGGTTCATCCACCAAATGCTTTCGGATTTTGGTGATGTACACGTCCATACTTCTGGCATTGAAGTAATTATCATCTTTCCAGATTGATTTGAGCGCGTAATTGCGTTCCAATACCTGGTTTGTGTGCTGACAAAGCATCTTGAGCAGGTCCGATTCCTTGGTGGTAAGATTGATGGTACGGTTGGCGCTGATCAACAGCTGTTTATTGGAATCGAACAGGTACCGGCCCAGGCTGAAGGTGTCCTGATCGGTGCTTCGTGCGCTCCTCCGGAGCACGGCTTCTATACGCAACAGGAGCTCCTCCATGCTGAACGGCTTCGTGAGGTAGTCATCCGCCCCGGCGTGAAATCCGTCGAGGACATCCTTTTTGGTGGATTTGGCCGTCAGGAAAATGATGGGCACCTCCGGGTTAAGGATATGGATCTCCCTGGCAAGGGTGTAGCCATCTTTAACCGGCAACATAATGTCCAGGATGCACAGGTCGAAATGCTCCTTCTTGAAAGCCCTGAACCCCTTCTCTCCATCGGGTTCCAATTGAGCCTCATAGCCCTTGGCAATCAGGTACTCCCGAAGAAGGCTCCCCAGGTTGACATCGTCTTCCACTAAAAGGATTCGTCCCGTTTTCATCGTGTTTACTTGTGGTTTACCGGTAAATATATTTCAAATTTCGCACCCTTGCCCGGTTCACTGTCGATTTCAATATGGCCACCGTGGTGCTCGATGACCTTTTTTACGTAACTCAGACCGATTCCAAAGCCCTTGACATCGTGAACATTGCCGGTCGGGACACGGTAAAACTTGTCAAATATCCTTTTCTGGTGCTCCCGTGAGATCCCGATGCCGTTATCCTCTACCCTCAGGTGAACCCATTTCCGGTCAGACCGGGTAAATAAAAGAATTTCCGGTTCGCTCCGGCAATACTTGATGGCGTTGTCCATCAGGTTGAACACTACATTCGTCAGATGGACCTCATCTCCCTGGATCATAGGCAGATTCTCCTCGAGCTGTAAATCGATCCGGCCCATTTTCTGCTCTACCTGAAGGTTGATTTTCCCAACAGCCTGCCGAACCATCTGGTTCAGATCGATGGGCTTGATTTTCAAGTTCATGCTCCCATTTTCAAGGATCGACATCTGCAATACCCGTTCCACCTGGCTGCCCAATCGCTTGCTCTCATCCTGGATGAGGGTTGAAATATAGTCCAGGTTCTTGCGGGCGGGGCCCAGGTTCTTGTCCGCCAGCATCTGGCTGGCCAGTGAAATGGTAGAAATGGGTGTCTTCAGCTCGTGCGTCATATTGTTGATAAAGTCGTTCTTGATCTCCGAGAGTTTTTTCTGCCTGAATATCACATAGATGGCGATGAAAGAGATGACAAGAATGATCATTGCCAGAACCAGGGAAGAGCCGGCCATTATTCCCACCGACCTGACCAGGTAATCCTTTCTTCCCGGAAAATAGACGACGATGAAATTGGGCGTAGTCCGGATGTCGTGCGGAAAAAGAAGCGTTGAGTACCTCTGGTAATCGGCATTGGGGCTGAACCCTGCGGTGCGGAGGGTGTAACGGTTGTTACCGGTGCGAACGGCGAATTCAAAAGGGAGGAGGATGCCCTTGTCGGCAAATTCGATCCGGATGGCGCTATCCAGTTCGGTAAAGCTGAGGCGGTCTTCAATCCGTCCTTCATTCCGGACAATCTGGTTGAACACCTTTTCGACGTATAACTTCTTGTTAGCCAGGAGCCGGCGGTAATTCGCCTCAAAATTGGGCTGGGTGATGATCAGGTTTTCGCGCGCGCCTGCCTGCTCGCTGAGGTAAAGGGTCTGCTCCCTCAGGAAAATGAGTGAGTCGCCCGAGATCAGGTCCACCTTCGATTGGGGGTTGATGTACCCTTGCTCGTCATAGGAGTAGCCGGATGGGTTGTCGTGCCAGGCCGGTGGGGCAGGGATGAAGTTGTCGACGGCCATATGGTCGGGGAGCATCAGCTCCTGGATCAGGGTGGTATCGCCTGATTTGGCCAGTTCGTCGCGGATCTGGGAGAATGTCTCGACCGTTTCCTGGTTTTCGAGGCGGGATACCAGCTGCACCATACTTTTGTTGACCATCAGGTCGAACTGTTGCCGCTGGACGTCAAAGGCATCCTGGATCCACCTCACCTGGACATAGATGAGCGTTGCAATGGCCAGAAAGCTGATCGCAGCAAGTGCCCAGATGAACAATTTTCTCATGGTCCAAAGATAGCATTTGGAACCGAGAGAGTATCAGACTTTTAATTCCTGGAGGGTTTCGTAGGCCGCACTTTGCTCGGCCTCTTTCTTGGATATGCCGGTTCCGCTGCCGAACAAGGTATCGCCGATGCTGACCATGGAGATGAAGCGGGTGGGGTCATAGGGTTCGACATCCGTGTAAAACGTCACATCCTTTCTCGATTTCTGGGCCCATTCAATGAGCAGGCTCTTGTAATTGGTTTCACACTTTTCCAGGTTGTCGAGGTCGATCCAGTTGCGGATCACCTTTCGGATTACGAAACGTCGGGTTGTCCGGTACCCCCTGTCGAGATAGATGGCCCCGATGAAGGCCTCGAACGCGTCGCCCAGAACGTGCCGTGTGGCCTGCTCGTTGTTCAGCTTGTTGATCAACAGCTTATCCAAGCCCAATTGATAGGCCATCTGGGCGAGGTTCTCGCCGTTAACGATCTTCGACCTCATCTTGGTGAGAAAACCCTCCTTCTTGTCGGGGTACTTTCTGTAAAGGAATTCGGCCGTGATAGCTCCGAGGACCGCATCGCCCAGATATTCCAGGCGCTCATAATTCACGGGGATCCCGTTGGTGTCTATCAGGGCTGTCGATTTGTGAGTGAAAGCCAGCTCGTAAAGGTCGGTCCTGAGTGGAAAAAATCCGAGAACCTTGACTAAATGGTTAGCAAAGGTTCTGTCGGGATAAAAAAAACGTTTTGCCAGGAATCTGAATAATCCCTTCACCTATCAGGCATCAAATTTTTTTAAAACGATGGAGGCATTGTGACCGCCAAACCCGAACGTATTGCTGATTGCCACATTAACCGTCCGCGACTTGGCCTGGTTAAAGGTAAAATCCAGCCGGTTGTCGATTTTGGGATCATCGGTGAAATGGTTGATGGTCGGCGGAATCCGGTTTTCAATCAAGGAGAAGATGGTGGCAATCGCTTCCACGGCGCCGGCAGCACCGAGCAGGTGTCCGTGCATCGACTTGGTGGCGCTGATGCTGAGTTTGAATGCGTGATCCTTGAAGAGTGAAAGGATTCCGAGTGGTTCCGATATATCTCCAAGGGGGGTTGAAGTGCCGTGGACATTGATGTAATCGACTGCTTCAATGGGCAATCCGGCATCTTCAAGGCCGAATTGCATAACGAGTGCTGCACCCTGTCCTTCCGGATCCGGGGCAGTCAGGTGGTAGGCATCGGCTGTAAGCCCGCCTCCCACCAGTTCGCAATAGATGTGGGCTCCCCGGCTGATGGCGTGTTCGTACTCTTCGAGAATGAGGGTTCCCGAACCTTCTGCCATAACGAACCCGTCGCGATCGACATCAAAGGGACGCGAAGCGGTTTTTGGATCATCATTACGGGTTGAAATGGCGTGCAGGGAGTTGAATCCACCGATGGCGGCCGACGTAATGGAGGCTTCGGCGCCTCCCGTGACCATAATCCTGGCCCGGCCCAGCCTGATATGATCGAACGAATTGATGATTGATACCGTGGAGGATGCGCAGGCAGCGACGGTCCCGTAGTTGGGACCCCGGAATCCATATTTGATGGAGATCTGGCCGGCTGCAATGTCGGAGATCATTTTGGGCACGAAGAAGGGGTTGAACCGTGGCACCCCGTCTCCCTTTGCATAAGCAACCACCTCATCCTCAAGGGTGGTGATCCCGCCGATACCGGAGGAAACGATCACACCCACCCGGTCGCGATCGATTCGGCTCAGGTCCAACCCGGAGTCGCGAATCGCCTCCTCGGCGGTGATCATTGCGTACTGGCAGTAAGGATCCAGCTTTCGGGCCTCCTTCCTGTCGAAGAAATTGGCCACATCAAAGTTCTTAAGCTCGCAGGCAAATTTCGTCTTGTGGCGGGATGCATCAAAACGGGTAATTGAATCAGCTCCACTGACCCCCTTGAAAATGGCGTCACGGAACTCGTCTTTGTTATTCCCGATTGGTGTCAGTGCACCAAGACCCGTTACAACTACCCGTTTTAATCCCATATCCTCACCCAATCTTATTGGACTGTCTTACTCTTTAGTGTTATCTTCTACATACTTGATGGCATCACCAACGGTGACGATCGTTTCTGCCTGATCATCCGGAATGGCAAGATTGAATTCTTTCTCAAATTCCATGATCAGTTCAACGGTATCCAGGGAGTCAGCTCCCAGGTCGTTGGTAAAACTGGATTCCCGGGTAACTTCTGATTCATCCACGCCCAGCTTGTCCACGATAATGGCTTTTACTCTGGATTCAATGTCTGACATAGCTTTAAGTTTTTAATTAGTAATAATTTATGCAAAAACCTATCTGATTTCGCCTTGCAAATAAAGCACATCTGAGAATGATTTTCAAAAAAAAGCGACTTTTTTTATCAGCCGTGAAAAAAAACAGGGTCAAATGTTGATATTGCCAGGTCTTGATGAGGGAACGAAAACCAGAGTCGCTCTTCGGCCAAGATGCTAAAAATTAACAATATAGCCATATTCGCCTCCGGATCGGGATCCAATGCGGAGCAGATCATCCGGTACTTTTCTGATGATCCGGCGACCCGGGTGCGGGTTGTTTTATCCAACAACAAGGGGGCCTTTGCACTGGAGCGGGCCAGGAAGTTCGGGGTGCCTACGATGGCCTTCGACAGGCACCAGTTCTATCAAACCAACCTGGTGCGGGATCATTTGAATAGCCTGGAAATTGACCTGATAGTCCTGGCCGGATTTATGTGGCTCATACCGCCCGCCCTGTTGGAAGCTTATCCGGGAAGGATACTGAACATTCATCCGGCGCTGCTGCCCGCTTTTGGGGGGAAGGGAATGTATGGCCACCACGTCCACGAAGCAGTCATTGCTTCCGGGGTGAGGAAATCCGGAATCACCATTCACCTGGTGGATGAAGTGTACGACCACGGAAGCATCCTTTTTCAGGCCGAGTGTGAGGTGTGGCCCGATGATACGCCTGACGCGCTGGCAGCCAGGATCCACGAACTGGAACACCGGCACTACCCCGGGCAGATCAAAAGATTTCTTCAATCTCTTGATGCCCAGACTTAAACCGCTCAAATTCGGATTGATAATAGCGAACCACCGAGTCGTAAGCAGGACGGTACTCCTTGGCAACCGGCTCAACCGGAGGGGATTCCACCTTGAGTGGATCAACCGGATGCCCGTTCTTCCAGATCCTGAAATCCAGGTGCGGGCCGGTTGAAAGCCCGGTGGATCCGACATACCCGATCACCTGGCCCTGCTGGACGTTGGACCCCACCGTAATGCCCTGGCCAAACCTCGAGAGATGCATATAGCCGGAGGTATAGATGGCATTGTGCTTGATCTTGACGACATTGCCTCCACCGCGGTCCCAACCCCTCATCACCACCCGCCCGTCGCCTATGGATACCACGGGGGTGCCGGCCGGGGCCGCGTAATCAACCCCGTAATGGGGCCTCCTGTACATAAGAACCGGGTGCATCCTGCTTCCCGAGAAGCGTGAGCTGATGCGGCTGTAAACCAGCGGCGCCTTGAGGAAAGCGCGCTTCAGGCTTTCGCCCTGGGCATCGAAATAGCCCGATAGGCCATTCTGCTCGAAACCGTAGGCCTCATAGAGCCGGCTTCCATACAGGAACCTGGCGGCAAGAACCTTTCCAACTCCAACG
>JAWOHI010000023.1:0-2940 GCA_046485255.1 Bacteroidales bacterium | reverse complement strand
TTGGTGAGGAGTACCCCATCATCGCCTCTGGCGGCGTGATGACTGAAAGGGATGCGCTGGAGAAACTGCAGGCCGGCGCCACGCTGGTCCAGATCTATACCGGGTTTGTTTACGAAGGTCCGGGACTGATCGGACGAATTGTCAAAGCCTGGCGGAAAGATTCCGGGAATCGCTGAAAAGCGGCTGGAATTTCCTGACATAGCGTTATCTTGAGGCTGGTATCCTAACTAAATAACCGATGAAGGCTCAATTCAATCTTTTTTGGCGGCCCCTGCTGATCGCCCTGGCCCTTTCTCCAGCCTTGTACGGCCAGGCTGGCCACACGAATTCATTTACCGGGCATCACGATTGCTTCACGATCCTGGTCGGGCGAAACGCCACGGCGGACGGCTCGGTTTTGGTTGCACATAACGAGGATGATTACGGAAAGCAGCTGGTTAACTGGATAGCCCGGCCGCAGATACCGCATCACGAAGGCAGCGAGGTGCTACTGAAGAATGGAGGCCGGATCGCGGAGGTTTCCTTCACCAACCGCTACCTCTGGCTGGAGCTTCCGGGAATGGATTTTGCCGACTCCTACCTGAATGAATATGGGGTGAGCATCAGCTCGAATTCCTGCCCATCCAGGGAGGATCGCCCGGAGCTGACCAACGGGGGCATTGGCTACCGGCTCAGGGGTATCCTGGCGGAAAGGGCCCGCTCGGCCCGGGAGGCCGTCGAAATCGCCGCCGACCTGGTCAACAGGTTCGGCTATACGGCTTCGGGTCGAACTTATTGCATAGCCGACCCGAACGAGGCCTGGGTCTTGGCAATTGTCAAGGGCAAACACTTTGTGGCTCAAAGGATTCCCGATGACCATATGATGATCCTGCCCAACCATTATACGATCGATCAGGTCAACCTGAAAGATCCTCAAAACTTCATCGCCTCGCCCGACCTGATCAATTACGCAATCGAAAGAGGATGGTACGACCCCTCTGCCGGGCAACCATTCAGCTTCAGGGAGGCCTATGCCAGTCCGGGCAGCCTCCGGAGCCCCGGCAACATCAACAGGGCCTGGGGTGCCTATTACCTGATGAACACCGGCTATCAGATCAACGACCGGTACCCCTTCTCCTTCAAGCCGGGATTCAAGGTGAGCAAGCAGCACCTGATGGGGATCCTGAGATATCATTACGAAGGTACCGGGCTCGACAAGAGTGAGCGCTATACCAAGGGAAGTCCCTATGAATTGAATGGAACGATGATCTGCGGCAAGGCAACCGTTTACGGGTTTGTTGCCGAGCTTCGGAAATGGATGCCGGCCGACATCGGTAGCGTGATGTGGCTGGCTCCTCAATGGCCAGATATCCAGCCATTTATTCCGTATTATGCCGGCACGACGGAGATGCATCCAGGGTATTGCCGTCCGGGGTACCCCCAATCGTTCAACGATCATTACAATCCGCCGGAGGATATCCACGAGCCCAATGACCAGCACGCCTTCTGGGCCTTTGTTAAATTCTCCGAACAGATGAACACCCACTACGGCAAGCGGATCAAAGGGGTCCGCAAACAGATGCTCCGGACTGAAGAAAAGCTGTTCAAGCATCAGGTCAAGCTGGAAAGCAAAGCATTAAAGTTGTACGAGAAAGATCCCGATGCGGCCAGGGCCGCCTTGACGGGATACACTCTCAAGCTAGCCGGTCAATCCTTGAAGAACACCCGTAACAACATCAAATAGAAAAGCTATGACTAGGGAAGCAGCCCGCGAGATTTTCAACACCCTGATCGAAAGCGACAGCCTCAGGAGGCATTGCCGGAGCGTTGAACTGGTTATGGAGGCTTATGCACGGGTACTCGGCGAAGATGAGGAGGTGTGGGGCAACGCCGGACTGCTGCACGACGCCGATTATGAAAAATATCCTGATCAGCATCCGAAGGTGATAGTCAAAATTCTGGAGGATCTTGGTGAACAGGCTGTTGCTCACGCCATTTCTGCCCATTACACCCATTGGGGTGTGACCTACGAAACGTTGCTTGACAAATACCTCCTGGCGGTTGACGAGCTCACCGGGTTCATCATTGCCGCCTCCCTGTTGCGCCCGACCCGGTTGGAGGGACTGACCGCTTCATCGGTTGTTAAAAAGCTGAAAACCAAAGGATTTGCAGCGGGCGTTGACCGTGATGAAATCGACAAGGGAATCGCGCTGGCCGGGCTTGATCGCGACAACCACATCCGGTTCATTATCGATGTCTTGCACGACCACCGGGAGGAGCTCAGCCTGGTTTAACATCTTTTAAGTTTTTTTGCCCTTTTTTAGCAGTTCCGTGAAGCCCCACGTGATATTTTTAAGCCGTGAAAATGAAGTATCTATTTGGTCTTGCCGGGCTGCTTTTCTTCCTGACGCTATCGCTTACCCAATGCGTCAGGAACGGCCAGAAACAGCCTGAGATGCAAGACCCGGTTATCAGCAAGATTGCCGGATACCTGGAGCGGGAAGGGGAGAATGGTTTTTCCGGCACCGTGCTGGTCAAGGTTCCCGGACAGCCCGTTTTTACCGCTGCCTACGGGTTTTCCAATGAGGAGCAGAACATACGGAACACTTCCGAAACGGTTTATGATATCGGCTCGCTGACCAAGCAGTTCACGGCCGCGGCCATCCTTAAGCTTGAGATGGCCGGCAGCCTTTCCGTCAATGACAAAATTGGCCGCTACCTTCCGGATATGCAGTCTGACAAGAGTGAAATAACGGTTCACCAGCTGCTAACCCACACCTCCGGGCTACCCTTTCAAATCGGCACGGATAACGAGGTCATCTCGCGGACCGACCTGATCAGAAGAGTTTCGGAATCTACCCTGGCAAGCCGGCCGGGCGAATCCTACCTGTTCTCAAACGTGGGGTACAACCTCCTCGGCGTCATCATCGAGGAGGTGTCAGGGATGAAATATGAGAAATT
>JAWOHI010000219.1:0-8912 GCA_046485255.1 Bacteroidales bacterium | reverse complement strand
CAAAGGAGAAGGAAGGGTTTGCCCAAATATTCGAAGGTGCGGTCGCCCGTCCAGGAGCTAAACAGCTGAAGTCCAGCAAACAGGAGAAAGGGAAGGTGCAGGAGCAGGTTTCTGGTTTTCATTTCGCAAAGATAGGCAATTCAGCCGTGCGGAATGAAAAAGATCCCGGCTGGAGTATGACCTGCCGGGATCTTTTTTTGTTTGTGGCTTTCTTGCAGCCCTTACTGTACTTTTTGAACTTCTCCCTTGATTACCAGGTTGTAACGCTGCCCGTCATTGAGCCTGACGGCGGCCGACTTGCTAAAGGGACCGCTGATCTTGGAGTCGTAGGTCAAGGATACCGTACCCGTCTCGCCCGGTTTGATCGGTTCCTTGGTGTAATTGGGGGCGGTGCATCCGCAAGTGGGCTGGACGACGGTAATGGTTACCGGAGCCTCGCCATTGTTGGTAATTGTAAATGAGGCAGTTGCCGGTTTAAGGTGCTCAACCTCCTTGCCGAAATCGTGGGTGGTTTTATCCCAGGTGCAAGTGAGGGGAACCGATGCGGCGGCAGCCGGGTTGGTGTTGGTGGCGGGAGCGGCACTCTTGGCCTTGACCGGATCACTGCTCTGCTGGGATTTGCTGATGGCTTCCTGAGCGGCCCCGGCCTCTTTGATCTGCGATTCCTTGACGGTGGCAGCCTGCTCGGCCGACTTGGTCTCCTCATTGATTACCGCGGTGTTAATGCCCTTGTTCTGCAGGTCGGTTGACTTGACTACTTTCTGGCCCATTGCAGGGCTTATGGCAAGCATCAGGGCACCGGCGGCCGTGATTGATAATAGGATTTTTTTCATCTTTTTAACTGTTTGTGGTTTTATGGAACGAAGGTAGGCCATCCCCGCGGTACCAAAAGTTAACAGGTTAGTAATAATTGTTAATGAGTTGTTAAGCCCTTTTGCCCGGAATCCATTAAACCGGTATCTTCGGGATGATGAACCGGAACGCTGTCAGGATCGTTTTGCTGCTCGGCATCTTGTCGATTATCGGGATAATAGCCGTTCAGGCCTATTTTATCCAGAAAACATTCCGGCAGGAGGACCGTGAGCTCGACCAGACGCTTCAGATCGCCCTGCGGTCGGTCGCTGAAAGACTGGCCAGGTACAATCAGATCGAACCTCCCCGTGAGAATCCTGTCTTCAGGCACAGTCCACACTATTACATCGTCAACGCGAATTCGGATATTGATCCCGACATCCTCGAGCAGTTCCTGGTCAGTGAGTTCAATTCAAGGGGAATTGCGCTTGATTTTGAGTATGGCATCTACGATTGCCGGTCTGACCGGATGCTTTACGGCCGCCTGGTCAGGTTTGAGGATAATCCAAGGGTTCCCTCATTGACGGAGGATTTGCCCAAGCATCCCGAACTGATCTACTATTTCGGGATTAATTTCCCCGGACGGACGAAGATGTTGCTCAACTCCCTGGGAATATGGTATTTCTTCTCCTTTATCCTGATATTGGTGATCGTCTTTTTTGGATACACCCAGTGGATCATTCTCCGGCAGCGCCGTTACGCGGAGATCCAGCGCGATTTCATCAACACGATGACCCACGAGTTCAAGACCCCCCTGGCCTCTCTCCAGATGTCGGCCGATGTCCTCCAGAGCCGCGACATCATCCGGGAGCCCGATCGCCTCTTCCGTTACGGAGAGATCATCCGGAGCCAGGTCAGTCACCTGCTCAAGCAGGTAGACCTGGTGCTCGAATCGGGCGGGGCGGATGAGAAACGCGTCAGATTGGAGCTGCAGCCCATTGACCTGAAGGCACTGATCAGGGAGACCCTGGACCACCTGGCTCCCGTCTTTCAACCGGCCAAGGCCGTCGTTTCGACGGAATGGCCTGATAAAGAGATCACCGTGATGGCCGATCCGCTTCATCTGACTAATGTCCTGTTCAACCTGATCGATAACTCCCTCAAATATACGGCCGGGGATCCGGTGATCAGGGTCAGCCTGCAGGCCAGGCCCGGGCAGATCCTCCTGACCATCTCTGACCAGGGATTGGGGATACCGCCTTCATCACGGAGAAGGATCTTCGACCGCTTTTACCGGGTACCAACAGGCAATGTCCACAACGTGAAGGGTTTCGGATTGGGGCTCTATTATGTCAGGCGAGTGGTGCGCAGCCACGGATGGAAGGTGACCATCGAGAACAATGAGGAAAGGGGAACACGGGTTAATATAATGATTCCGGAAAAATGACCTCTGAACAGCCACGTCCCAGGATCCTCTATGTGGAGGATGATGAAACCTTGCAGTATATCACCAGGGATAACCTTGAGCGTGAGGGATTTGCCGTTGAATCTGCCTACGATGGGGTTAAGGCGTGGGAGCTGTTTTTAGCCAACCGGCCTGACCTCTGCGTTTTGGATGTCAACCTCCCCAAGATGGATGGATTCACCCTTGCCAGGAGGATCCGGGAGCAGGACCAGGAGATCCCGGTCATCTTCGTCACGGCTAAATCCCTGAAGGAGGACAAGCTGGAGGGGCTGCTCCTGGGAGGGGACGACTACCTTGTCAAGCCGTTCAGTATCGAAGAACTGATCCTCAAGATCAAGATATTCCTGCGGCGCTCCCGTTTCAGCAACGATGCCCAGCCGCCCGACCTGGTCAGGTTCTCGGAGTTTACCCTCAACTGCAACACCTTGATCCTGAACGGGCCAGAGGGCGAAACCAGGCTTACCGCAAGGGAGACCGAACTGCTGGCCTATTTTGTCCGCAACTCGGGCAAGCTCCTGGCCAGGGAACAGCTGTTGGGCAACCTGTGGGGGGGGAACGACTATTTTGCCGGCCGCAGCCTCGACGTGTTCATCTCCCGTCTGCGCAAATACCTGTCGGCCGACCCCGGGATCAGGATCGAAAACCGACACGGCGTCGGGTTCATCTTCAGAAGGGAGTAAAGGCCTGCCGGGCTCTGAGCGGCCCTGGTCAGGCACTATTTCGGCAACCTGCCGAACCACCCTTTGAGGGTCCGGTGAAACTTGTGGATCCCCTTAGGCTTGTAATGCATCAGCAGGCACTCTCCGGTGATCGCGTTGACCTCTCTCCCCGCAAGCAGGCTTAAGGCTTCCGGTGTGTCCGAGCTCTGCTGGATCCATATATTACGGATCCCCTTGTCCAGGGCTTCCGCCAAAACACCGGCAGTGTTTTCCTTGCCGGTAAGGATCCAAAGGGCGTGAATGCCCCCGGGTAGCGCCGAAACGCTTGGGTAGCAGTCAAACCCGGCGATCTGGTCACTCTTCGGATTGACCGGAACCACCTCCAGCCCTCGGTCAAGGACCTCCTTGAAGGCGATGTATCCGAATTTTTTCTGATTACGGGAGACTCCGGCAACAGCTATGGGAGCACCTGAAAAAAAGTCATTGATTTGTTGTTTGGTTGTCATCTTTATTTGATAATAAGGTGCAAATGTAATGGTCAAACAGCGTACTTTTAATAATTATTTTCAAAACTTCCAACGGATGAGCGATTTTATTCAAAATGTTGATATTAAGGATGTAACAAGGGTCGTGCTGAGAGACTACGGCCAACTGTTCATCACCCAGGGGGATCTGGAGTCCCTGCGGATTGAAGCCGGACAGGAGGTGCTCCGGACAGTTAAAACTTATGTTTCGGAGGGGGAGCTGGTACTGGACAACGATGCGGGCTGGTTTGACAAGACAGTGAATTTGCTGAGCGGCGCCTTTGACGGCCGTTCTTTGAAGTTTTACCTGACCGTCAAGCGGCTCGACGGGGTTTTTGTCTACGGTGCCGGCCGCGTGAGGATGTCAGGACTGAAGACGAAATCGCTCTTTGTAACCCTTAAGGGTGCGGGAGAGCTGATTTTGAGTGGGATAGAGGCGGGGTTGGTGGATGTGGACCTTCCCGGGGCCGGTATCATCAGCCTGTCGGGCAAGACGGATACCCTGAAGGCCAGTCTCAAAGGTGCCGGCAGCCTGGATGCTCCCCGCCTGGAGAGCCGCGAAGCCCGGGTAACCCTCAAGGGGGTGGGCAAGGCGTCGGTGTGGGCAACCTCCCAGTTGGATGCCCACGTCGACGGGGTGGGCGCCATCGAGTATCACGGCAATCCCGAGGTGAGGCGGAACGTCAGCGGCCTGGGGTCGGTGATAAAAAGGTAAGATTAAGATTATCAGGCAGTATCAGCTCTATTCCTGAATGAACCGGCCTGTCTGGTAGTCTTCAAAAGCCTGGTAAAGCTCCTCCTTTGTGTTCATCACGATCGGCCCGCGCCAGGCGATCGGCTCGTCAAGCGGCTTGCCTGCAATGAGCAGAAAGCGAGCAGGGGCGTCTCCCGTGCAGAACATCACCTGATCGCCGGAAACGAGCTTGGCCAGGGTTCCGGTCCGGACCGGGTTATCCATTTTCTGGTCGAACCAGGCAACTCCTTCAAAGACATAGGCAAAGGCCGTATGGCCCGGGTTGATATCGATCGTCTGCTGCATTCCGGCGGGCATCGTGATATCCAGGAAAAGGGGCTTGACGATGATGTCCTTGACAGGACCCGTATATTCCGCGAAACGGCCCGCGGCAAGACGGATTCGGATCCCTTTCCAGTCGAATTCGGGGATCAGGTGGGCCGGGATATCCTGATACCGTGGCGCCATCATCTTGTGGACAGCGGGAAGGTTCACCCAGAGCTGGAAGCCGTTCAAGACCCCGTCAAACTTCCTGGGCATCTCCTGATGCAGGATGCCCTGGCCGGCAGTCATCCATTGGATGTCGCCCGAGCCAATGACGCCGCGGTTTCCAAGGCTGTCTTCGTGCTCAAACTCACCACTGAGCATATAGGTGACCGTCTCGATCCCACGGTGGGGATGCCACGGAAAACCGGCGAGGTAATCCTCCGGATTGGCCGAGCCAAAATGGTCCAGCATCAGGAAGGGATCCAGCCACCCCTTTCGCGGGTATCCGAATACCCGCTGTAACTTGACTCCTGCACCTTCCAGCACCGGGGTGCTGGTGAGCGTGCTCTCAACTTTTCTGATCATAGCTCGGGTCTTTTTTTATTCATTCAAGATAGAAAAAATATGTTATTGAATACCATCCCCGGCGAAATCCGTTGCAGTTTGCTAATTTCCCGATCTTAAACTCAAACCGGATTCATTTGAAAACGATCGACGATTCGACCAAACAGCGTTTCACCAGCCGTATGGGCCTTCTGTTGAGCGCCTTGGGCGTGGCCGTTGGGACGGGGAACATCTGGAGGTTTCCCCGCATAGCTGCCCAGGAAGGAGGGGAGTCGGGATCGGGGGCCTTTCTGATCGCCTGGGTGGTCTTCCTGTTTATGTGGAGTATCCCGCTCATTATCGCCGAATACTCCCTGGGAAGGAAGCATCGAATGGGTGTCATCGGAGTCTTTACCAAGGCTATGGGGAAGAAGTTCGGGTGGGTGGGGGCCTTCGTGGCATTTGTTACGATCGCCATCGCCAGCTATTATGCCGTCATTGTCGGGTGGACCATCTTCTACCTGTTCAAGACCGCCACCTCCTCCCTGCCGATGTCCAATGAGGAGTCCTTTGCCGTGTGGGATGGATTCCACTCCTCCGGCGGCGTCTTCCTGGTCCACGCGCTGGCTATCCTGGTCGCCACCATTGTCATTTGGCGGGGGATCAAGAGCATCGAACTGGCAAACAAGGTGTTGATACCCAGTCTACTGCTGATTGTAGTCATTTCGGTTATCCGCGCGCTGACACTTCCCGGGGCAGGCGAAGGGATCGCCCATCTGTTCCATACCGACCTCAGCCAGCTCCGCTCCCCCAGATTGTGGCTGGCGGCCCTGACGCAAAACGCCTGGGACACCGGTGCAGGGTGGGGGCTTTTCCTGACTTACGCCGCCTATATGAAGGCGGAGCACGGAGCCGTCAAGAACGCATTCATCACCGCTATCGGTAACAATACCGTCTCCATCCTGGCCGGCATTATGGTTTTTGGAACCGTGTTCGCGGTCCTGGGTCACGAAATGCAAATGTCCAAGCCGGAAGTCATTGGGATAATGCAGTCGAGCGGACCGGCCAGTACCGGCCTGACGCTCATCTGGATGCCCCAGCTCTTCGCCCGGATGTTCCTCGGCCGCCCGCTGGCGATCCTGTTTTTTACCGGCCTCCTCTTCGCCGCGATCACCTCGCTGATTGCGATGATTGAGCTGGCAACCAGGCTCTTCGTGGATTTTGGGCTGAAGCGCAAGCACGCCGTGATGGTCATCGTCCCGGTCATCTACCTGCTCGGTCTCCCTTCGGCACGGAATGTCGATTTCCTGAGCAACCAGGATTTCGTCTGGGGCATTGGCTTGATGATCAGTGGCTTCCTCGTGGCCTGGGCCATAATGAAATCGGGTGTCAGGAATATCCGTTCCGAACTGAATGCCGAGCCGGGCGATTGGCACCTGAAATCGTGGTGGGAACTGGTGATTCGATTTTTCATCCCGTTTGCCACCGTCTCATTGCTGATCTGGTGGTTCTACCTCGCCGCCACGGTCTTTGCCAGGGGGGATTGGTATAACCCGCTGAACCCCTACAGCATAATGACCTGCGTAGCCCAATGGGGCTTGATGGTCATCATTTTCGTGATCCTCAACAAGAGGATTGTCAGGGCTCTGGATTGAAAACCGCCATCAGGTCGGCCAAAACTGCCGCCGTCACTGATTCCAGCACCACAGGCACCCGCAGCGCGATGCACCGGTCGTGTCGCCCGCCAATGACCAGCTCGCTCACCTGGCCGCTCTTCAGGTCAAGGGTCTGCTGCGGACGTGAAATGCTGGAAGTTGGTTTTACGGCAATCCTGAAAACCAGTTCGTTGCCATTGGTCAGGCCTCCGTTGATGCCTCCCGCGTGATTGGTGGCCGTCAGTCCGTCCGGTGTCAGGATCCGGTCGTTATGTTCCGATCCCCTCATCCGGGCTGCACCAAACCCCGAACCAAACTCGATGCCCTTGATGGCCGGTATCGAGAAGGCTGCGTGGGCCAGCAGGGATTCGGCCGAATTGAAGAAGGGCTCGCCCAGGCCGACCGGCAAACCGTTGACCCGGCACTCGACGATCCCGCCGATGGAGTCCTCCTCCTGCTCAGCCAATCGCAATGCCTCGTCAATATCGGACAGACCGCCGGCTTCGATCAGTCGGGCCTCAATGCGCAGGCCCGGCACGACCTTTTTGGCAATCACGCCGGCGGCTACCAGCGCCAGTGTAAGCCTCCCGCTGAAATGGCCGCCCCCGCGCGGATCGTTGAAACCCAGGTACCGTTTCATCGCAACCCAGTCGGCGTGGCTTGGCCGGGGCTGCCGGGTTAAATGTGCATAGTCGCCCGGCCGGATGTTCTGGTTCTCAAAAACGACGGTCAGGGGCGCTCCGGTGGTGTGGCCATTGTACCAACCCGACAGGATCCGGGGTTCATCTTTTTCGACCCGGGGGGTGGTTCCCGGCATTCCCGGTTGCCTCCGCCGGATGTCACCGGTGAAATCGCTTTCCGACAGGGCTATCCCTGGCGGACAGCCGTCGATTGTGACGCCGACCACCGGTCCGTGCGATTCGCCGAAGAGGGAGACCCTGAACAGGGTTCCAAAACTATTCATCTATTCGTCCTCCAATGGATTTCAGGTCAGTAAAAAAGTTGGGGTAGGATTTGGCCACGCATTCCGTCCCGTTGATCTTGACGGGCGTCCGCGAGGCGGTGGCTACCGTGGCTGCTGCCATCGCGATCCGGTGATCGTTATTGGAATCCATCTCGCCGGTTCTCATCAGGGCCGGCCCGGTCACGTACAGGCTTGAGCCGTCCGTTTTGACCGATACCCCGATCTTGTGAAACTCCTCCTGCAGCACCCGGGCCCGGTTGCTCTCCTTATGGATCAGGCGCTGGGCGCCTCCGATCCGCGTAACTCCCTGACAGTGTGTTGCCAGGGCCACGAGCGGCGGGAACAGGTCGGGACAGTGGGTGGCATCGAAATCGAAAGCCCTGAGCTCGTTTCGCGTCACCGTAACCCCGTCTTCGGAGGTGACAACCGTGGCTCCGGCACGCTCCAGAGCGGTCAGGATCTGCCGGTCGGCCTGCGTGGAGCCCGGGTCCAACCGGGTCACCGTCACCGTTCCGGCTAATGCTCCGGCCACCAGAAGGAAGGAGGCCCCGCTCCAGTCACCCTCCACGGCCACCTCGGCTGCCCGGTACTTCTGTCGTCCAGGGATCCTGAAAAGCGAGTACGCCTCGTGTTCCACCTTGATGCCAAAATCTCTGAGTACCTTGAGGGTGAGATCAATATAAGGTTTGCTCTGCAGATCCGCGACCCGCACTTCCGAATCGCCCCTGACCACCGGCAGGGCCATCAGGATGCCCGTCAGCACCTGCGAGGAGACCGAACCGTCAATGACAGCCCGCCCGCTTTTCAAGGGGCCCCGGATCCAGACCGGCACGAAACCGTCCTGGCTCTGGCAACGGACCCCAAACTGAGCAAGCGCCTCGGTGATCATCCCGACCGGCCGTTTCAATAATGAACCCGATCCGCTCAGGATCATTGTCTCATCGGAGAGGGCGGCGATGGGGGCGAACATCCTAAGGCTCAGCCCCGCCTCCCCGCAATCCAGGCGGTTGCCTGCAGGCCGGAAACCACCCTTGATGATCAACTTGTTGCCCTGGTCTTCAATCTTCGCTCCCAGCTGCTGGATAATGCCCGTCGCGGCCAGTGCGTCCTCACTCCGCGATGGACGGGTAATATGCGAAGTGCCCGGGGCCAGCAGCGCAGCTGCCAAAACCCGCTGGGCGTGGCTCTTCGAAGCAGGCGCCTCAACTGCGCCCCGTATCTTCGATCGTTGGACGGTGAGTCTCATTGATTACTTCAAAAATGTGACCGGTGACCAGTGACCGGTGACCAGTGACCGGTGACCAGTGACC
>JAWOHI010000189.1:0-6309 GCA_046485255.1 Bacteroidales bacterium | reverse complement strand
CCTGGGGGGCAGGCTCTTCAGCAATACCGGGAACAGGATCCGCTCCTCACGGAACCGGATCGCCAGCATATTAAAGAAAATGTTGCCAAACAGGCGGTTAAGCCTTGGCTTATCCGGGCTATCGTTTTCTAATATATTGATTGCAAGGCGGATATCCTTTCTGATGTCATCGTGAAACGCCCACATCAGCTGTACACACCGGTAATCAGGCCAATGCTGCTCGATGGCCGGGAAAAGGATGTTTTCCTTGATCTGGTAGTGACGGTCAAACTCCCGGAGGTCGTTGAGCATTCCGAGAAGCCGGGTCCTGATCTCCGCCTCTGACAGTCCAACGTCGTCCCCCTTGCCATTCAATTGTTTGATCAGGGGTCTCATAGCATCCAGCCTGGCCGCCATCTCGCGGTTCGAGCGCATCAGCCAGTCGAGAAAACTCCCTTGGGCAGGACTGGGCTGGGGATGCGATTTCAGCGCAAGATGAAACAGGTTGAGGAACTTATTCACCCCCTCCTGCAACTGCCCAACCGGGTAACCCCTAGCCATCAGCTGGTCGATCAGGCTGATCACCTGCTCGGGCGTCACGCGCGCCACCTCCTTCCGGTACCGCTCAAAATAGGGCTTCCCATTCTCCCCACGCACGATCGCCTCCGCCAACTCCAATAAATGCTCCATCTCTCTCATCCTTATATCCTTATGCCCCTATGCCCCCGTGCCCTGTGCCCCTTTACGGCCTAATCCACCCCGGCAGCACCTCCTTGATGAACACCTGCTTCTCCCCGTTCAATGTTTTCATATCCAGTCCGATATAAGCCTGAGCCTTCTCCTTGGTGGCGATATCGGGATAAGGAAGCTCCCGGTTCCAGCCCAGATCGGACAGGAGCCTGGCCAGCTCGACGCGGGCCGACCCTGCCTGGTCAATTCCGGCGGCGATGATCCGGGCGCTCTCCACCGGGGCGTGGAAGGAGCCGCCGTGGCTGGCGGCCACGAAATCCCAGCGCCACTGCGCCCGCCTTATCAGGTGAAGGATCGGCTTCATCCGCTGTTCATCGGCGCCCAGCTCCCAGGCCTTGCCAGCCTCCACGTGGGCCCTGACCAGCATTATTTCCAGCTTGTCGCGGTTCTCCGCCAGCTTTTCCTGCCTGAGGTACACATCCTTGACCAGCTTGTCGGTCTCCTCGCGGTGGCATACCTGGCAGGAGTTGGCCACGTTATTGAGTGGGCTCTGGATGTGATGATCGGTGAACTTCTGGCTCCCCTCGCTCTTGTATGGCATATGGCAGTCGGCACAAGCCACGCCCCTGCTGGCGTGGGTTCCCATCAGGAAAAGCTCGTGGTCGGGGTGCTGCGCCTTGAGCATCGGGGCCTTGCTGATCCCGTGGATCCAGTCGGCAAACCCGTACTGGTCGTAGTAGGCCTCCATCGAATCGACGCTCATCCCTTTGTCCCACGGAAAAGTCAGATAATCAACCCCTTCGATTTTCTTCTTGTCAAAATAGTACTCAACGTGGCACTGCGCGCACACCAGGCTCCGCATCTCCTGATGGGAGGCCCGGGTGATATCCAGTCCCTGCCTTTCGTAGGCTTCCACCAAGGCAGGACGGGAGATCCTGAGGTTCATTGTCCCGGCATCGTGGCAGTCGGCACAGCCGATGGTGTGGGTCACCTCGGTACCCTTGGTATCCCAGCTCCCCCGGTAGAATTCGGCAATGCCCACATCGTTCATCAGCCGGGGCACGTCGGGACTCTTGCAGGTCCAGCAGGTGTTGGGCTGGGGACTGGGTTTGCCCGGTCCCGGACTACCGGTGCGCAGGATATGGTGTACGTCGGTGAGGGCGTAATGATGGCCCCGACCCTGGTTGTACTCCCGGGAAAAGGAATATCCGGCCCAGAGGATCACCATCCGGGGATTCTCCTCCAGCATATCGCGCATCGCTGATCCGCCGTAGCGGCTGGCAAAGGAGGTGTCGGCAGTCTCCAGGTACGATTGGTACTGACGCGGGAAGTTCTCTCCCCAGACCACACTGTTGGCTTCAAACTGCGAAAATTCATTTTTCGGGGCATAGGCGAAGCTGGCTTCAGCCCGCCTCTGGACGATGGAGGAGGCGATCAGGCCAAGGAGGAAGACGATCGCCATAGTTCCTCCAAAAAGGAGCCAGCCCAGCCAGGGCTTCTCTTTGAGCAATTCGGGAATGGATTTCATCGGGGTAGTTATTGTTCGTTTTTCATTAACTTCTTGAGCCAATCCGGCACAGGACTCTCCGGCAGGGGTACCCTGGCGTAGGGAACGCTCGAGAGGCTGTTCACCCGCCCGTGGGGGGTTTCCCGGTGACAACTCCAGCACTGGCGGTCCTTGCGGTTATAGTGCGCCTGACGGGTAAGATCCTTGATGGGCTCTTCCGTCAGCAGGTTCACGTGGCAGCGGATGCAGTTGTTCTGCACCACCTTCTGGCCAGCTTTCTTGATATGGATCACCTGGGGTTCCAGCCTGAGGGTGAACATCGTGGCGTGCCTCATCCCGTCCTTGGCCTTGAAATAGTACTTGTTCAGGAAATTGTTGTGCGGAACGTGACAATCGTTGCAATGGGTGTACTGACGGTGCGAATTGTGCGTCCAGGTGGCATACTGCGGCGCCATTATGTGGCAATTCACGCACGTCTCAGGCTTGTCCGACAGGTAGGAGTGGGCCCGGGAAACATAAAAGGCAAATAGGAAAAGCCCGGAGAAAATGGCCAGGGCCAGGATCACCGGCAGGCGCCAGGCCGGAGGCGGGATGAAAAACCGGATTATTCGCATAGTCAGGATCTAAAACCAAAAGATACAAACTTCCGGAGACAAAAATACCACTCGCCCTGCAACTCCCCTGTAACAATTGTTACATCGAAAACCCCTGGCTGAAGCCAGGGGCAATTAATAAATATTTTGGCCCCCGTGCCCTACCCCACCTGCACATTCGTGTGCGCATAGGTGTACTTGACGGACTGGACCTTGCGCAGGAGGGCCATGATGATGGTCAGGGTTCCGATGCGCCCTATGAACATCGACAGGGTGATGACCACCTTGCCGAGGGTGCTCAGGGAGGCGGTGGCACCGAGGCTAAGTCCAACGGTTGAGAGCGCTGAGATCTGCTCGAAAGCCAGCGCCTCCAGCGACAGGTCGGGCTCGAGGATCGTCAGGAGGGTTGTACCGATGACAAAGAAGAGGGCGTAAAACAGGGTGATGCTAACGGCCCGCTGGATGACCGGCCCAGGCAGTGTATGCTTGAAGAAAGTGACATTCTTGTGACCCCTGACTCCAGAAAGGACCGATTTTACCAGCACCGCGAACGTGGTGGTCTTAATTCCTCCACCGGTGGATCCCGGGGAGGCTCCGATAAACATCAGGAACATGAACAGGACCATCAGAGGCTGGGTGAACTGACTGATATCCACAGAGTTGAATCCGGCCGTATGGGACATTACCGAGTGAAAAATGCTTTGGAGGATCCGTTCGCCCTCAAAAGCCTCTGTCGGGCCAAACGGGTAGAACAGGAAAAAGAACAGGGCCCCGGCACCATAAAGGACAAAGGTGGTGCGCAAGGCAATCCTGGATCCCGGTTGCAGGTGTCTCCAAAAGACCAGCCACCGGATCTTTTTACGAGGCAGTGCCGACAAATCCTGCAGGACCGGGTAGCCGATGCAGCCGAAAAAGACCAGGACGGCAATGACGGTCTGTACGTTCCAGTTATGGCGGATGGATTCCTCGAAAAGGTTGTTGCTAAACAGGCAGAATCCTGCGTTGTTGAAACCGGAGATCGCGTGAAAGGCGGAATAAAACAACCGGCTTTGATCCTCCCCAAAATGCATATGCCGGCCCCAGGCAAAATACATTGCCACGATCCCGACAACCTCGATGACCAGGGTGAACAGCACGATATTACCGAGGATGGAACGGGACTTGGACATTTCGGACGTATCAAGGAGGTCCTTGATGAGAGATTGGTATTTGATGCTGGCCGAGTCTTTATAGAAAATGGCGAAGAATGCGGCAAAAGCGAGGATATTTATTCCCCCGAGTTGGATCAGGATCATTATCACCCAGTGCCCCTTGTGCGTAAAGGCAGTTGCCGTATCCACCACCACCAGCCCGGTCACGCAAACTGCACTTGTCGAGGTGAACAGGGAGTCGATGAATGAGATCCCGGCCGTGGTCATCTCGGGCAGGTTCAGCAGGAGGGTACCGAACAGGATCAGGCTGAGGAAGGAGATGACGAGCAACTGCACCGGGGTGAATTTCAACCTGGATATCCTGACCGCAGCCTTGCCAAGCTCGACGCCGACAATAATGAAGAAGTACAATTGCACCGCAAGGATAGAAAGGTCTCCGACCTGAATATCAATGAGTTTGGAAAAGAGCCGGTTAAAATAGTCACCCCCGGTAATGAGGTAGAGTACTTGCTCCGCCACCAGGAATAGGAACACGATGCCGTCAAGCCGGTTCTCCCGGATGAAAATCCCCGGGTGGAAATCGTAAAATATCCTGACCAGGTACTTGAAAATATAGAACCAAAGGCTGAGCCGGATGACCAGTTGAACGGTCCGGATGGAATCCGGCGATTGGGGAAATCCATAATAATAGACGATGGCCATCAACGATATCAGGGAGAAGATCAGCGTGAGCCAGGTAAGGGAGCCCAACACCCGGCTCTTGCTTTCAAAAAGCCTCAGGTTAACCCTTTCCCTGAAATTCTGGAGAAACTCCCTGAATGAGGCCATTAGCCTGATTATTCGTTGATGGTCACAAACCGGTCGAGATCACTGTTGAGCCCGAAAACGACCAGGGTATGGCAGGTTTCGATCCTGAATTCATAATCCACGACCCCCTCGATGTGGCTCTCACCTTCCCGGATCGATTTGACCGTTATGAGCGAGAGACGGTATTTTTCCCGGAGGTTGATGTTTCCGATCGTTCGTCCGATGGTCTGTCGTGGCGGTGTTATTTCTGCAATTCGATAATTATCGGGGAGTTGAAGGTAGGATACCAGGTTGGGGTTGGTCAGGCGCTCGGCCACGATCTGCCCCACCTCCTCCTCCGGGCTGAGCACCTCGTGGACGCCCAGCTTTTGCAGGATCACGCGGGCCCTCTTACCGGTGGCGCGGGCGATCACGCGCTTGATTTTCAACTCCAGGAGCAGGACGGTGCAGAGCAGCAACTGTTCCATATCCTGACCGATTGCCACCACCACCGCATCCATATCGGTGATGTTCACCTTGAGCAGGGCCTTTTTATCGGTGGCGTCAAGGGCGACAGCCGATGTAACTTTCTCGGCGAAGGCATCCACCACGTCCTCGCGGGAATCGATGGCCAGCACCTCAGCCCCGCAGCGGGTGAGGGCGGTGCAGATGGCCCGGCCGAACTGGCCCAGGCCGATGACTGCGATCTTCTTTCCTGTCATATTTTTAAAAATGAAGAACAAAGGTACGCAAACCCCGTGCAGGAAGGCCTAGAAATCACAAAATTCGATCAAGCACCTGCACCAGGCGGTCAACCTCCTCAATGGTGTTGTAGTGCACCATCGACACCCTGACCACTCCGTTCACCGGACTGAGGCCCAGGTCGTCAATCAGCCGGCGTGCATAGAAATCGCCATAGCGGATGCCGATGCGGTGGCGGTCCACCTCACGGACGATGGCGGCGCTATCGTGGCCATCAGCGAGAAAGGATATGGTCGGTACCCTTGTATCGGTTGCCTCCGGCTGTCCGATGATCCGAACTCCGTTCCGGGAATTTAAAAACGCCAGCAAACGGTCCGCCAGGACCTGCTCGTGGCCGGTGATCAGGCCAAAGGCTCCTTCGAGCTTATCCCTCACCGAAAGGGCCTGATTTCCTGGCAGGTGGTGGTCGTGTACCTGCTCCAGATAGGCCGGCAGTCCGGTCATTGCCCAGGCGAACTCGAAATTGACGTTACCCGGCTGAAACTTGTACGGCAGCTCCTCCTTGCCGATAAAAAAGTGGTTGTTCCCCGGCAGGTCGAGAAGGATCTCGCGGCGTCCGTACAACAGGGCATAGTGCGGCCCGTAGGTCTTGTAAAAGCTGAACACGTAAAAATCAACGCCCCAATCCCTTACGTCGATCAGGCGATGGGGGGCGTAGGCCACCCCGTCGACGCAAACCAGGGCGCCCATTGAGTGAACCAGGTCGGTGATCGCTTTCACCGGATTGACCGTCCCGATCACGTTCGAAGCGTGGGTGAAGGCCACCAGGCGGGTTCGTGAACTCAGGAGCCTCCTAAGATCATCCAGTTCAAGGGTATAGGTCTGGGGGTTGATCCGCCAG
>JAWOHI010000199.1:0-3686 GCA_046485255.1 Bacteroidales bacterium | reverse complement strand
GCCATTGCCGGGTAAGCTGGTGCTCCTCTCCCCCTGGCTCGACCTGCTCCTGACCAACCCCGACATCCCCAAGCTTGAAAAAAAAGACAAGTTCCTCGACCGCGAATCGGTTGCCCTGTCAGGCCGCCGGTACGCCGGCCTGCATAATCCGCAGCACCCCTACCTGTCGCCCGTATTTGGCAACCTGGCCGGGCTTCCGCCCACCCTGCTGATGATCGGGACAATGGACCTGCTCCTGTTCGATTGCCGCAAGTATCGCGACAGGGCCATCGAGGCCGGGGTTGATCTGGATTATCAGGAGTGGGATAATATGTTCCACGATTGGATGTGCCTCACCTCCATTCTCAGCGAGGCGGAGGAGTCGGTCCGGTATATCTCTACCTTCCTGGAGCGATAGGCTTGTTCAGCACCACCGTAAAGGCCACCCTGTCAGCCAGCTGAACGTTCTGATAATACTGATAGACAGGGATATCCACCATCAATGAGAGATTCACCTTCTCCACGAACGCCAAATTGACCTGCGGAGTGAGGAAAAACTTGACCGATCCCGACGAAGGTTCAATCTCATCGTGAATGAAGCTCCGGCCCCGGACCTCATTGCGAAGTTGCAGGATCAGGGTCCCGCTCACCGGCCAGCTGCTGGTGCGGATCAGGTGCCGGGATACAAAGAAAGAGTTGGTGAACACGTTGCCGTAGCGGTAGCCCTCCCGGTTCCTGGCGTTCACCTCCACCCGGTTGTACAGGAAATAGCGCATCCCGGTGAACGACTGCTGCTTGATCAGGTAGCTCTGCAGAACGGCCCCCACCGTGGATGTGGAGGGCTGGAGATCATAGGGAAGCCGCACGTCATTGACCCGTTGGCCGGTCAGGCTGAACGGCAGCTTGGCCCCCAGCGCAAGGGAATATTCCAGTTTATTGACCGGGTCGAAATAGATCTGGTATTTGCCCGATACAAGTGCGTTGTTAAGGCCCCAGCCGGTGAGGGAATAGCCGGCCGGTACGGCATAATTCTTGGTTTTATTGATGAAATACCCCAGCTCGGCCTCGGTGGTAAAGCGATCGGTAACGCCATAGGCAATCAGCGACCCGACATAATTATACCGGGCGTCGCGGATGACACCCACGTCGCTCCGGCGGCTGCCCTCATAAAAACAATCCGACAGGTGATGGCGGTAGTAGCCGGTGAGGGTGAATGTTCCCTTTTGCAGTACGCCCATATTCTCACTCCCACCCACCGGGGTGCCGGCAGAGGAGAAGCATTGCCCCCGGACAATCTGCGGCAACACCACCAAGGTGATCAGTATCAGCAGATAACGCATCCTAAAAAACACTCACTTCGACCGATTTGGTTTCCTCCTTCCCATTGCCATCCCTGACCGTGCAGAAAATCTCGTTTATCCCAATAGTACAGGGGGTGGCCACATAGGTGACCTCCGCACCCGCCCCGAGGAGGTCGCCCTTTTCCACATACCAGAGATACTTCAACTCGTAACCGGTGGCTTCCACCCAAACCCGTGTGGTATCTTCGGTGAAGATCGTGTCGCGGGCGGCGTGGATGGAGGTGAAAACCAACGGGTCGCCATTGCCGTTGTTCTCGGGCTTGCAAGCAACAGCCAGGACAAGGATAAGGAGAAAGACAGCTAAACGTTTGAATATCTGAATAATCATAACAGATCAATTATTGATTTCAGCGGATACACCGGACCGACATACCGTAGCTTTTCGGGAAAGAATCGTAGCGCCCCACCTTGGGATCGGTATTGCTCAGGCATCTTCTCCAGGCATTGGCACCCGACTCGTTGGAGGTCCAGACATATTCCCAAGTCCCCAGGAGGGTGAATCCCACGCCGGGTACGCTCCGGCCGGAATAGAGGGCATTGTAGCCCGAGCTGCCGCCGGGCCCCAACTGAGTGCCCTGATCGGTTCCGCGCCAGACGTTTGCACGGTAGGCCTCGCTTTCGCTCATTCCAAGGGCCATCTCCATATCGATCCACTCCTGATCGGTGGGGATGTGCCACCCTTCCGGGCAGATGCCCCGGCTACCCTTGATCGTGGTGTAGTCCATCGCCTCGTTCCAGGAGTAGAGCCCCCCGTAAGTATTACAAAGCTGAACATCATTATTATAGCAATACTTCTCTATGGTCCCGTTGTTCGCCTGCCCGGCCGTCATATTGACCGCCTGACCGACGTTCAGGTTCTCGGCCATCCAGCATTTGCTGCCAATCTGAGTTGTCTTGTAACGGCGGTCATCCCGGCTGTCGACGAAAGTCTTGCCGCAGCTCCATTCACCCGACACGATGGTGAGCGGCACTTCCCACCAGTCGCCGGAGCGGTGCACGTTGATCGCATTGGTTGTTGTATTGATGATCATCATCCCGTTGGGCGGATTGACCAGAGCGTCGCGCTCGTTTTCGGTGAGGAGCGGCAGCGAGTTAGAAGCGTTACCCGCCTCCCTGGCGTACATCGCGAACGGCACGCTCAGGAGCTGGGTGGCCCCCATCAGGACGTAAAAGCCGTTATTCTCCGCATCCAGCTTGACCTCCAGCCACTTGTCACCGCCCGCCCCCCAGTTGATCGCCGAGAACTCCTGCTCGCTCCATCCATCGCCCACCGCGATGGTGACGAGGCCGAACTCGTCGGTCATCACCTCGTGGCGCTCGCTGTACAGGACCGTCCCCTTGTCGGAACCCTCCCTGATGGTAATCTCCAGGCCAATGGTGCGGCTGGCCAGAAGCGACCCGTCGGCCTGGCGCGCTACGGCCTGATAATTGAAAAAAGCCGGGCTCTGGGCGACAATGGAAAGGCTAAACCCAGCCAGGCCGATCAGGATGGCAATCAGGTGTTTCATCTGAAGTCGAATCATTTGTCGGTGTGATAAAATTAACAAAAAAAACGGACCGGCCCAATTGGGCCGGTCCGCTCCGCCCGGCAAACCGCCAGGCATCAATTCAAGTCACAAATCTGGTTATTCGAGATAGCACGGATCCATCATCCAATTCTCCACGATGACCGGCTCGGGATCCTTACTTAGATACCCCGCGTTGAACATCCACTGTTCCAGTTCCGACTGGTTAAGGTCCTTGAAATAGAACACATAATCAGGAACATCCTGCTCAGTGAAACTGACCGTGATGTGGTCCACCTTGCATAATACCTTCTGAACCCTCAGGATATCATCAACATCCAGTTCTTCAGCGTAATATTTGGCAAGAAAGTCGAGGATCGGTTTGTCAATCACAAAGGTGTAGGGCTTCTTTTCTTTTGCCCGGATCTTTTCGTTTGCATTTCCGGCGTTTGCCGTCATTCCAAGGCCTAAAACCAGGATGGCCAGGATCGTGATTACTTGTTTGGTTTTCATTTTTTCCTCCGTTGTTTTAATGAATCGTTTCTAATCATTAGACGGATGGAAAAAAATTCTGTTACATCACAATATGTTAAACAATGTGAACATCAGACACTTTAAGGTTAATGATATGTTAAATGAAGAAGTATGGCTCCATCACTTGCCTGCAGCACGGAGCTCCACCATCACCCGGACACTGCCGTAACGTGCATCCTGCAAGGCATTGATGATCTCCCGTTCGAAGCGGCTATCCACCTCAAAAAAGGAGAAGCGCTTCATCAGCTCGATCTTGCCGATGGGGATGTCGCGGTTGCCGGTGGTCTCGTTGATCATTCCGATCAGC
>JAWOHI010000070.1:0-2886 GCA_046485255.1 Bacteroidales bacterium | reverse complement strand
CGAGGGTCTTCCGCGCCTGGAGCAGCTTCTCGTCGCCGAGCACCGGCGCGATGGCGACGCGGTAGCGCGCCAGACCGGCTCCCTGACTGTTCCGGGCCACTTCGACCGGCCTTAGCGTGTATGGGTCCAGACCGGTGCAGTACATCGTGGTTGCCAGCGTCATCGGGGTCGGGGTGAAATCCTGAACTTGTTCCAGCTGCAGGCCTGATTCCCGGGTTTTGGCTGCCAGTTCGGCCATGTCGCCCAGGCTGCAGCCAGGGTGGCTGGAAATGAAATAGGGAATCAGTTCCTGGTTCAGGAGGTGCTTTTTATTAACCGAACGGAACAGTTTGCCAAACTCCAGGTACTGATCAAAGCCTGGCTTTCTCATCATCTTGAGCACGTGAGATTCCGTATGTTCAGGAGCCACCTTGAGCCTTCCTGATACGTGGTGCCTGATGAGCTCCTCGGGATAGTGCCTTAGGGAGCGGTCATCCCTGGCACGCTCATTCTGGAAAAGGTCATACCGGATGCCCGATCCAACGAATGCTTTCTTGATTCCGGGCATATTCCTCACTTTTCGGTAGATATCCAGCAATGGCTGATGACTGATGTTTATGTTGCGGCAAAGGGCCGGCCACACGCAGGAGGGCCTGCGGCACTTGAGGCATTTTTTCCGTTCGATGGGCTCCATCCTGTACATATTCGCCGAAGGGCCGCCCAGGTCGGATATATAGCCTTTAAAACCAGGCATTTGGCTAACATGGGCCACTTCCTCTAAAATAGACGCTTCGCTTCGGCTGGAGATATGTTTGCCCTGGTGTGCTGAGATGGTGCAAAAGGAGCAGCCGCCAAAGCATCCCCGATGCATATTGATAGAAAACCGGATCATTTCGAAAGCGGGAATCAGCGGCTTCTTCCAGTAGCGGGGGTGGGGCAGGCGGGTATAGGGAAGGCCGTGCCAACGGTCCATCTCCTCCGTATTAGCCGGGAGACCGGGCGGGTTAACCACCACCAGGCGATCGCCGTGCTCCTGAATCAGGCGATCGGCCAACAGTACATTGGATTCCTCCTCGATCCGCCTGAAATTGCGTGCGTGCTTCGACGCATCCCGAGTGGCCTCTTCGTAAGAAAAGAGTGGGAACGTCCCGCGGCCTTCGAGCTCGGGCAGGGGGTCCGACAAATCGGACAGGAATGCGATCTGGTGAATCCGGCGGATCTTCTCCACCGGGCTTTGGCTGTCAATTGTCCGGGCAAATTCCACTATGGACCTTTCGGCATTCCCGTAAAAGAGATAATCGATATTCCCTGATGCCAGCAGGCTGGGCATTATGGCATCTTTCCAGTAATCATAGTGTGCCAGCCTCCTGAGGGAGGCTTCAATCCCTCCGGCAATGATCAGCTGGTCTGGGAAAAGCCTTCGTAAGATGGCCGCGTACACTTCAACGGTCCGATCGGGCCTGAAACCGCTTTTCCCGCCGATGGAATAGGCGTCATTGGAGCGAAGTCGCTTGTTTGCCGTGTAGTGGTTGATCATTGAGTCCATATTCCCGGCGGTGACCCCGAAAAAGAGCCTGGGCGATCCGAGTTTGGTGAAATCCCGGAGGTCGTCCTGCCAATTGGGCTGGGGCACCAGCGCCACCTTGAATCCTGCCTCCTCAAGGACACGCCCGATCACCGAAGCACCAAAAGCCGGGTGGTCAATATAGGCATCCCCGCTGAACAGGATGATGTCAGGCTGGTCCCAACCGAGCAAGCCAATCTCCTTTTTTGTGCCCGGGAGCCATTGTTTGAGATCGTAATTATCAGGATAATAATTGCTTGTATTCATTCAAAAGCCTCCAGTAAAGAACTGTCTCCATAACTCAGGAAGCGAAACCCGTTCCGCATCGCATACTCGTAAATCTCTTTCCAACGGTTTCCGGTAAAGGCTGCTACCAGTAAAAGCAGGGTGCTGCCCGGTTGGTGGAAATTGGTAATCAGTCTTTTAACTATTTTAAAACGGTATCCGGGCACGATCATCAGCCTGGTGGTGAACTGAAGGGAGTCTTGCCCGATCCGCTCCAGATAGTCGAGCAGGGCCTGGAGAGCTTCCGTGCGACCGGGAACATCGGTCGTCGCGTAGGGTTCCCATTGACCGACCTGAAGCTCGTGTTCCATCAGATTGGGGAGGTTCAGCAGCTTGACACCCAGCCAGAAAAGACTCTCCAAGGACCGGAGGGTAGTTGTACCGACTGCTGTCAGGTCGAGATCGGCTGATTTTATTAAATTGATAATCAGATCCTTTCTAACAATGACCAGTTCCTGGTGCATTTCGTGATATCGGACATCCGACTCCTTGACGGGGATGAAAGTGCCGGCTCCGACGTGGAGGGTCACGGAATCGATCAGCACCCCCCGCTGACTGAGCTTTTCGATCACTCCGGGGGTAAAGTGCAGTCCGGCCGTTGGGGCAGCCACCGAGCCTTCGGCGGATGCGTAAACGGTTTGGTACCGTTCCTTGTCGTCGGCGACCGGTTCCCTCTTCAGGTAAGGGGGTAGGGGTGTATGGCCGAATACTTCCATAACCTGGTGGAAGGTGAGGTTTTCGGGGCTCCAGCTCAAGTTAACCCTGGCCTCTTTGCCCGGCTGGTCTACCATTCTGGCAAATAGGGTGAAAGGCTGTCCGCAGCAGGTCTGGGAGGCCGACAAGACGGACTGGTCGCGCCACCTCTTCTTGTTCCCGATAAGGCAATTCCAGGAACAGGATTCCAAGGCATTGAATGCCAAGGAGTAATCGGAAGGTGCAGCCGGTTCGAGGAGGAAGATTTCCACTTCTGCTCCACTTGGTTTGCGGAACGACAGCCTGGCCTGGATGACCCGGGTATCGTTCCACACGAGGATGGAGTTGGGCGGGAGGAGTTGATC
>JAWOHI010000348.1:0-7365 GCA_046485255.1 Bacteroidales bacterium | reverse complement strand
GCCTGATGGCGGTATGGCCAGGATGGCGATCAGACCCAGCAGGAGCACCATCCCGCCGGCAGGGTTGAGGGCGAAGTAGTTACCGCTCTCGGTGGTCTTCATCACCTTGAGGATACGAAAGACCTGACCGAACTGGAAGAAGAGGCTCGACTTGGTCAATCCGTGCACGATCAGCAGCAGGATGGCAGCGTAGTGCCCCTTACCCCCAACGCCGATGGCAATGGCCACCAGGCCCATCACCTCGAGGCTGGAATAGGCCAGCATCCGTTTGTGGTGCCTGGCTTTCAGCATATAACCGGCGGCAACCAGGACCGACAGGACCCCGGATAACAGGAAAATGTGGTTCATCCACTCCTGGATGGCACTTCCATCAAGCGACTTGTACACCCTGAATATCGAGAGAAATCCCAGGTTGGCCAAACCGGTCGAAAGCAGGCCGCCGATCGGGGCAGGAGCGACCGAGTTGGCGTCAATGGCTACGGTATGCATCGGAAAGAGCTCCATTTTGGTGGAGTAGCCGATGAATACGAACAGGAAGGCGATCTTGAGATAGAGCGGATCCGCCGTGGCAGCCACGGCGGCAAGGTTGGCAAAACTCAGGCCTTCAACTGATTGACCCTTAGTCGTGAGGCTCAGGAAGAGGATTCCCATATAGGCAAAAGCGATCCCCACCGAGCAGAGAAAGAGGTATTTCCAGGTGGCCTCCAGGGCGTGGGCGGTCTTTTCGTGATAGATCAGCACCGAGGCGGTCAGGGTGGTGGCCTCCACCAGGATCCAGACCACGGTCACATCGTTGGCCAGATAGGCCAGTGATATGCTGGTTATCAAGCCGATAAGCGCTCCGTGATAAAAATGGTAACGACTCATCCCCTCGTGATGAAAATAGATCAGCCCGTAAAAAATGACTGCCAGGCTGATCAGCGTCAACAACCCCAGGAACAGGAGCCCCAGCGGGTCATAGGTGAAATAGCGGAGGTCGGTGGCCCCGGAATGCAGTGCGGCATAAACGGTGAACCCCACCTGCACCGCAGCAAAAGCCATCAGCAGGGCCCTGGTGGCTCCCGGCCTTCTCCAGACCAGGATGCCCGTTACCAGGACAAGGGCCGATATGCAATAGAATAGAACCATCCTTAGTGTTTCAGTCGGGTGAGGTTGTCCGCTTCGAGGTCGCTGTACCTGCTCCCGATACGGTTCAGCAGCACCCCGATGATCAGGACGCTGGCAAAAATATCAAGCAGGATGCCGAGATTGATGAGCATGGGCATCTCACTCCCTACAGCCAACGAAAAGAGAAAGACGGCGTTTTCAATCAGCAGGAATCCCACCATATGCGAAAAGATCCTCCGGTGGGTGATGATCAGGATCACCCCGGTAAACAGGGTGAACAGGGCGACCGTCAGGTAAACCGAATCGATGGATCGGCTGTTCAGGAAATTTGAAAGCAATATGCTGATTATCAGGGCGATCATTGACAAGATCAGAATATAGAAGCCGGGCACCGCCTTCGGGTGAACCCGGTACACCTTATTTTGGTTGATGATCCGGTAGAGCAGGACCGGGACCACGACAGCCTTGAAGATCAATGTTTCCGTGGCGATGAAAACAAAGTTGGCCAGATTCACCTCCTTCAGCTCCAGGAAGGAGATGCCGAAGAGGAAGACCCCCTGGACGGCAATCAGCTTGGCGTAGGTCCGGAACCGCTCGGCGATGCTGAAGTAGAAGAGGGTGATGGCGAACAGTATGATCAAAAGGTTGAGCATTGAGCTTCAGGTTCTTTTAGGATTGGTTGATGAGGTTGTCAGGTTATCAGGTTATCAGGTTGTCAGGTTAGCAGCTTATGGGTGAGGATCAGAACCACCACGAAGGCCAGCAGGGCAATGGCGGAGAGCGTCAGGATGTATTGTGCGTTGCGGAACATCCTGTTCCTGGCTCTGAAGGATTCGGAAAATCCGATTATGACGGCAAAACCGGCCTGAATTAAGATGAAGAGCAGCACCTGCCAAACCGTGGCGGGCTCGGGCGGCACCAGGGAACTGACGATCAGGGAGCCGTAAACGGTGAACTTAATGGCGGTTGCCAGATGGATCAAGGCCTTGTCAAATCCACTATAATCCAGTATCATCACCTCGTGGATCATAGTCAGTTCGAGGTGCGTTTTCGGGTCGTCAACCGGCATCCGGCTGGTTTCAACCATCGCGATCTGAACCAGGAGGTAACACCCGATCAGTCCAAAAATGAAGGCGTAGGGGCTGCCGTCGAGCCTGAAACTGGCGAATATCTCCGTAAATGAGGTGTAACCGGTGAGCATTGCAAACGTTCCGAGCAGGATGAAGAAGGCCGGCTCCACCAGCAGGGAGAAGAGCGCTTCGCGGTTGGCGCCCATCCCCTCGAAGCTGCTTCCGGTGTCGAGTGCGGCCAGGATCAAAAAGAACCTGCCAACTGCCAGTATATAAGCGAAAAACACGAAATCTCCCTCAAATGGGAGCAGCGCCGGCTGGTTGGCAATCGGGATGACCAGGATGGCCACCAGGATGGCAGCCAGCTGAATGACAGGGGCTACCTGAAAGATGAAGCTGGTGGTGGTACTCACTACCCTCCCCTTCCGAAGCAGCACCCACCAATCGGCCAGCGGCTGGAACAGTCCCGGCCCTTTCCTTCCGCTCAGGAGGCTCCTGACGCGGAGGATGATGCCCGGGAAAACCAGCGCGATCAAGAGGATGAGAAGGATTCCGGCCATATCAGATCAGGTTGAGGAAGGTAAGCAGGAACACGAGCAGCATAAACAGGACAGCATACAGGATGTAATGGCGGATCTGGCCCGTCTGCATCACGGCGATCTGTTTCAGGAGCCGCATCAGCAGATCCACGGGTGCATCCACCAGGTATCTTTTAATTACGTCGGTCTGGCAGGAGGAAAAAGTGCGCTTTCGCGGAAAGAGCTCCTCCTCGCCAATGGGCTCCATCTCCTTCACGGTGGGAAGGACGGGTCTCGTGAGGGTGCCCAGGTTATCGGCATAGGAGGTCGCCGTGTACTGCATCCGGTCGCTGCTCCCGACATACCCGCAGCCCCAGGTATCCCCCCGGGCCAGGGGCTTGCGGCTCAAGGCCAGGCTCCTGATTATCCAGATCAGGGCCACCAGGCTGATGAATATTCCCGCCAGCAGGCTGATGGTGCGCAGATCTCCCAATGAGGACCCAAAAATCCACGCGGGCATTGCCAGGTCGAAGGAGGTGGAAACCAGGTTCATCACGGGTCCAACGAACCACGATGGCACCAGCCCGATGGCGAGCATCAGGGTTACCGTGGCAAATTGGGGTAACATCATCCAGGGAGATTCGCCGTCGCTTGCCGGCAAACTGCTCCTAGGCCTCCCGAGAAACACCACTCCATAGGCTTTGGTAAAGCAGAAGATCGCCAGGCCGCCGATCAGCACCAGGCCGGTCAGCCCGGCTAAAATGACCAGCGACAGGAAGAGGCTGCTGCCTGAGACACTTTTAAACATCCCCAGGTAGATCAGGTATTCCGATATGAAACCGTTGAAGGGGGGCAGCCCGCAAATGGCAAGCGCCCCAATGAGAAAAAACAGCGCCGTCATCGGAATCCTCCGGATCAATCCGCCCAGCCGCTCGATATTCAAGGTGTGGGCCGACCGGTAGACCGTACCGGCGCTGAAGAACAGCAGCGACTTGAATAACGAGTGGTTCAGGACGTGAAGCAACCCTCCGGCCAGGCCTAGCATCGCCAGAATGGGGTTGGCCGTGGCGATCCCGATCACCCCCAACCCGATCCCGATACCGATGATGCCAATATTTTCGATGCTATGGTAAGCCAGCAAACGCTTGAGGTCGTGCTGTACGATGGCCAGGATGACCCCAAGCAGTCCTGACACGATGGAGACCAGCAGGATAAGCAGGCCGATCCCCATCAGCCCCTCCTGTACGTGCGTCAAAACCCTGAAAATGCCATAAATACCCATCTTGATCATTACGCCCGACATCACGGCCGACACGTGGGAGGGCGCCGCCGGGTGTGCCAGGGGAAGCCAGGTGTGCAGCGGGATGAAGCCGGCCTTGATCCCGAACCCAATGAAGAAGAGCAGAAAAACAAACCAGTTGGAATGGGTGGCGAAGTAGTCGCCCAGGGCGTCAAATCCGGGCTGGCCGGTCGGCTGACCGGACACCAGGAAGCCAACAAGCAGAAAGATCCACCCCACGTGCATCTGTATCAAATAGTTGACTGCCGCCTTTAGGGTGGTTCGCTCCTCGGCATCAAACAGGACCAGCAGGAAACTCGATACCGTCATCAGCTCCCACGCAATCAGGAAGGGAAATCCCTCGCGAAGCCCGCTGACCAGGACCATCGAAAACCATAGGAGGAAATAGGAGAAAAAATGGATGGAGATCCTTAGTGGCGACTTGCTCGGGTAACAGGGCTTCAGGTATCCCAGGGAATAGACCATCCCGGTGAGGGAGGTAAAATTGACGACCAGGATGAAATAGGCCGACAGGCGGTCGATGACCATCAGCGGCAGGCCTTCCAGCCCGGGAAAGTCGAGGGCCATCACCACAGGCGCCCCGGATGATATAACCGGGTAGGTGGCCACCGAAGTAAGGATGGTGCCTGTGGCAATCAGAAAAAGCATAAAAAGCCCCTTCCAGCGCACCGGCAGGATGAAAACCAAAATGACGGCAAAAAACAGGATGAGCGGAAGGTTCAGCATTGAGCTGCAAAAATAGCGGTAATCCCGATTCGATGTCCTCGCGGAATGAATTCAGGTGCCCGGACCCTTCCTAACCGTCAGCCGTGAGGGCCCCGACTAATTCCTGAACCGGTAAACCGTCAGGTGCCGGTACCGTTCACCCGGCTCCAGGATGGTTGAAGGGAAAGCAGGCTGGTTGGGCGAATCGGGGAAATGCTGCGTCTCCAGGCAGAAGCCCCAATGCTTGTTGTAAACCACGCCCCCGCTCCCGGTGATGGTGCCCTGAAGAAAATTGCCGGAGTAAAACTGAACTCCCGGCTCGGTGGTGAGCACCTCCATTATCCGCCCGCTGACCGGCTCCATTACCGTGATCACCTGGCGCAAGGCGGTGACCTCATCCGCAAGGACGAAGTTATGGTCATACCCTCCTTCCACCTGCGCGATCCGTTCGCCAATGGGATGAGGCTCGTTGAAATCCATTGGCGTTCCGGCCACCGGCCTTAGCTCCCCGGTTGGGATAAGTGTCTCATCAACAACCGTATACCGGTCGGCTAAAATCTGCACCTCGTGCCCAAGGATGTCAGTCCTGGCCCCACCGGTCAGGTTGAAGTACCCGTGGTGCGTAACGTTCACCGGGCAAGCTTGATCAATGAACCCGTCATAATCGCATTTAAGGCAGTTGTCGCTGGTCAGCGTATAGGTTATGCTGATGGTCAGATTACCGGGATACCCCTCCTCTCCGTCGCGGCTCACATAGGTCAGCTTAACCCCCTGGCCCTCCTCACTCACCACCGGCTCAGCGTCCCACACCACCTTGTCAAACCCCTTGAGCCCCCCGTGCAGATGGTTCGGGCCATTGTTGGTGGCTAGCGTATATTCCGTCCCATTCAGGGTGAACCTGCCCTGTGCGATCCGGTTACCGTACCGGCCAACTACCGCCCCGAGATAGGGGCAGTCGCTGAGATAAGGCTCAGTCCAGTAACGCCTCGGATCATCAAAACCCAATACCACATTCTCCATCCGGCCCTCCCGGTCAGGTGCATACAACTGCGTGACAATCGCCCCGTAACTGAGCACCTTGGCGGCCATCCCGTTGGCATTGGTCAGGGTGAAAAGATATACGTCCTTGCCATCTACCTGACCCACAACTTCTTTCTTGATATCCATAGTTTCTTTGGTTGATTTCCCTTGTTTTGGAGCACACCCGGCCACCAGTCCAAGAATGAGTCCGGCTACTCCTATGAATTTAAACAACTTACTGATATTCATAATACTTACGATTAACTAGTGTGTAACGCAAGTATAGTGTTTTTTATACAATTATCCGGGCAGGCGGCGGCTTTTTTGTTATTTTTGAAAGCCGGAAAACGGTTTCAGGTTTCAGGTATCAGGTATCAGGTTTTAGGTATCAGGTTTTAGGTATCAGGTTTTAGGTTTTAGGTTTTAGGTTAAGAATAAGAGTATGAATAAAGAAGAGATCGTTAGCAAGTTTGTTGAGAAATATGGTTCACCGGGACGTGAGGTGGCACTTTTCTTTTCACCGGGTCGAGTCAATCTCATCGGTGAGCACACGGATTATAACGGCGGGTATGTATTCCCCTGTGCGTTGAGTTTCGGGACCTACCTCGCCATTCGGAGAACCGACCGGCCGGTGGTCAGGATGGCCACCCTGAATTTTGATTTTGAAGCCGCCATTCCACTGGAAGAACTGGGCCATAAGATCGGCGACGAGTGGGTGAACTACCCGCTGGGAGTGATCAATGAACTGGTTAAAAGGGGGTTTGAACCATCGGGGATGGATATGCTATTCTACGGCGACATACCCAATAAGAGCGGTCTCTCCTCCTCCGCATCGATTGAACTGGTGACAGCGGTGGCCATTGAGGAGCTCTTCAACCTCGGCTATTCCCGGATCGAGCTGGTCAAGATCGGGCGGGCCGCCGAAAATAATTTCGTGGGGGTCAACTGCGGGATAATGGACCAGTTTGCCGTGGGGATGGGCCGGAAGGACCACGCCATCTACCTCAACTGCGATACACTGGATTATGAGCTGGTGCCGATGAACATCAGCGGGTACAAGCTGGTGATCGCCAACACCAACAAGCCCCGCGGACTGGCCGATTCCAAGTACAACGAGCGGGTGGCCGAATGCCAGACCGCCGTGGCAGCCCTCCAGCCGGCCAAAAAGATCCAATACCTGGCCGAAATGAATGGTGCCGAATTTGCCGAACACCATCATCTGATTGAAAATGAGACGGTGATGCGCCGCGCTCGCCACGCCATCCTGGAAAACGAACGAACCTCGCTGGCAGTCAAGGCACTAAAATCTGGCGACCTGATCCGGTTCGGACAGCTGATGAACGATTCGCACGACTCACTCCGCGATGACTATGAAGTCACCGGCATTGAGCTGGATACCCTGGTGGCCGAATCACGCAAAATACCCGGCGTCATCGGCTCCCGGATGACCGGCGCCGGTTTCGGCGGCTGCACCGTCAGCCTCGTGGCTGATGAGGCCATCGATGAGCTGATCAGCCGCGTCGGACCAGCCTACCACGCCATCACCGGTCTGCAGGCCGATTTCTACGTCGCCGAGATCGGGGACGGAGCGAAGAGGATAGAGGAATAGTTGGAGAGAAGAATAGTTGGATAGATAGATAGATAG
>JAWOHI010000335.1:0-27897 GCA_046485255.1 Bacteroidales bacterium | reverse complement strand
GGTTGGCCTGGGCACCGAGGATCAGCCGGCCTTCGTCCCGGGTCAGCTGTTCAGGGACCGGGTCAAAGGAATAGACCTTTTCCAGCGGCAGGTATCCGCCGATGGCCAGGGGCTCCAGGTCGGGGCTCCCCTGGTAATAATCGAAGTAGCAGTGCGATGTCGGCGACATCACCACGGGATGGCCGGCCCGGGCGGCTTCCACACCACCTTCGAAACCGCGCCACGACATCACTGCGGCATTTTCAGCCAGCCCGCCCTCCAGGATCTCATCCCAGCCGATCAGGCTTCTTCCCTGGCTCGTGAGGAACCGGTCGATGCGCCGTATGAAGTAGCTCTGAAGCTCGTGCTCGTTCTGGAGCTTCTCCTGCCTGATCCGTTTTTGGCAGGCCGGGCATTGGATCCATTCGGTCTTGTCGGCTTCATCCCCGCCAATATGTATGAACTGGGAAGGGAAGATCTCGATGATCTCAGTCAGTATGTCTTCAAGGAAGGCGAACGTTTCCTCCTTCCCGGCGCAGAAGATGTTGGTGCAGGGCCAGATGCCCCCCGGCAGGACTGTCAGCGGTTCTCCCGTACAGGAGTGCTCAGGATAGGAGGCCAGAGCTGCCGTGGCGTGGGCTGGCATTTCGATCTCAGGGATGATGGTGATGTTCCGCTCCGCGGCATATCGAACCAGGTTGCGAATGTCATCCTGCGTGTAAAACCCGCCGTAATCGGCAATTTCGCCAGGCCGCTGTGGCTCGCGGGAGTTCCAGTGGTTGCTCTCCCGATTGACCCTCCACGCCCCAATCTCCGTCAGTTTAGGGTACTTCCTGATCTCAATGCGCCACCCCTGATCATCGGTGAGGTGCAGGTGAAGCTTGTTCAGCTTGTGGTAAGCCAATTGGTCGATCAGGCGATAGACGTGCTCCACGGGAAAGAAATGCCTGGATACGTCAAGCATATAGCCCCGCCACGCAAATCGCGGGGAGTCGGTAACCTTGACGGCGGGCAGCGACCATTTCTCCCTGACCGGCTCATCCGAGTAGATGGCCGGTGGCAGCAGCTGAAACAGGGTTTGAATGCCGTTGAATACCCCGCTTCCGGTGGCTGCCAGGATACTGATCTCCTTGCCGGAAGCCGTGAGTTCATACCCCTCGGATCCGAGGGAATCCGCCAGTTGTCCATCCAGAAGCAGACTGATGGTACGGGCCGAGGCACGTTTGACCACCGGCAGGTCCATCCCGGTGGCCTTGCTGATGCGGCTAGTCAGGTAATCTCCATGAAAAGCCAGAGCTTCAGAATCTTGTACAAATACCGACCAGTTGCGGTCGATGGTGACCTGGCCGCCAGTCTCTACCAGCATCGTCGGCGCCGGTATGACCCGTGGACTCTGATCCTTGGCGGTGCAGGAAAAGAGCAGGAGTGAGAGGGCCATTGGAATAAAAAGTCGGACTATTTTCATTTTTTTTGGCATTGTCTTATTTCCTGGGGGTGGTTTTAATCTTGATATTCTTGAAACTCACGCGATTTCCGTGGTCCTGGAGCAAGATGTGCCCTTCGGGCGCATTGCCGAAGCCGGGATAAACAGAGTACTTGCTTTTTTGAACCAGTGCGTTGAATAACTGGTTGTTTCGTTCGTATTCCACCACTTTCCGTCCGTTGAGCCAATGCTCCACGTGGTTTCCATTGACCACGAGGCGGGCGTTATTCCATTGCCCTGTTGGATTGACCGGCTTATCGGCGGATGCCGGGATCAGGTCGTATAGGGAGGCCAGTGTCCGGTTACCACCGACACCCTGTGCGGCGTCGGGGTGATTGGCGTCGTCAAGTAATTGATATTCAAGCCCGATTGAAGAACCAACTCCCCGGTTCAATCCTTCAGCGACCATATACTTGATGCCACTGTTGGCTCCTTTGGTTAGCAAAAAATCCACCGAGAGCTCAAAATCGGAAAACTGCTCAATCGTGACGATATCTCCCCCCTGACTGCTCTCCCCGCCGCCCGATTCGATGACTGTCAGCAGGCGGTCCCGGATCTCCCACCCGGATTGGGGAAATCCAGCCTGGTCGGCTCCGCGCCATCCGGCGGTCGATTGTCCATCCCAGAGCAGGCTCCAACCCTCACGGACCTCATCGCGGGTCAGCGTGTTGGGGATGGTTGATATCTCCCTGACCCACCCGGGCATAAACCACCGGTTCATTTCCAGGTTGGTGGTCATGATCCTGATATTCCGCCATTTGACCTGGATGCCTGCCTTGGCGGGATCGTTGCCAACGCCGTGGACCTGCAGCCCGATGAATCCGCTGGCATCCAAATCGTCGGTCAGGTTAGCCGCCGGAACCCCGTTGATCCAGGTGCGGATGGAGTGCCCAATGGCTTCCACCCGGTAATGGTTCCACTGGTTTTGCCGGAAGGCCTTCTGCGCGGCGGTATTGCCCTCGAGCGTGTAAAGCCACGCCCTCCTGGCTTCGTCGTAAATGCCTGCACTCCAGGCCCGTTCTGATGGGTCAATCTCCACCTGGTAGCCGTGAACCCGGCCGTTTTGATACTCTTTCAGGCTATGGCTGCGGATCTGGACTCCCGAGTTAAGGGAGGGGTCAACCCAAGCTTCATATTCGAGGATGAAGTCGCCATACTCCTTGACCGTGCAAAGGAAGCTGTTGGGCGATCCCAGGACGGTGGTCCCCACGACCTGCCCATCCCGAGCCTCATAGTGAGCAGTTCCGTTCAGCTGTTTCCATCCCTTAAGTGAGCTGCCGCTGACGAGGTTGGTCCAGGACTCCTGGGCACTGGCGCTGATAATACTTGAAATCAATAAAATAACGATGAGTTTCAGCTCATTCTTTTTCATAATGCAAATCCTTTTACTTTTGCCGGTTCAGTTATTTGCTTGTCACAATAAAATGAAAAATTTCGAATTTTACAACCCGGTCAGGATACTCTTCGGCCAGGGTGCCATTGGCAAAATCAGTGCCTTCATTCCGGCGGATGTGCCGGTTTTGTTCACTTACGGCGGTGGAAGCATCAAGCGGAACGGCGTTTATCAGCAGGTTGCGGCTGCCTTGGAAGGGCATCGCTTCATTGAATTTCCGGGCATACAGCCCAATCCGGCCTATGAGCAGCTGATGCCGGCCCTGGAACTCATCCGGGAGCACCGGATCGGGTTCATCCTGGCGGTTGGCGGCGGGTCGGTGATCGACGGCTCCAAATTCATCGCGGCCGCCGCCCACTACCAGGGGGAGGATCCCTGGGATATCCTGCTCAACAAGGCCCCGGTGGTGTCGGCGCTGCCTTTGGGTGCGGTTCTGACGCTGCCGGCTACCGGAACTGAGATGAACGCCAACGCGGTAGTCACCCGTGAGGGATTGGGCCAGAAGCTCGCTTTCGGATCCCCCTGGGTGATGCCCCGCTTTTCGGCCCTGGATCCGGAGGTGACCTATTCCCTCCCGAAAAACCAGATTGCCAATGGCGTGGTGGATGCCTTCATCCACGTGCTGGAGCAGTATCTCACCTACCCATCGCAGGCAGAAGTGCAGGACCGTTTTGCCGAGAGCCTGCTGATGATCCTGAAGGACACGGGTTCAAAGGTTTTTGCCTCGGAGGAACCGGTTTACGCTGACCGGGCCAATTTTATGTGGGCGGCCACCAATGCCCTGAACAGCTCCCTGTCGATGGGGGTGGTGACCGACTGGACCACCCATACACTCGGTCACGAGCTGACGGCCCTGTATGGTCTGGATCACGCAGTTACCCTGGCCATTATCCTTCCGGGCGTGATGAAGGTGACAGCGGAAAGGCGGAAGGAGAAGATGCTGCAGTATGCCGAGCGAATCTGGGGAATCACCAGCTTCGACCACCAGGCTGCCATTGACGAGGCCATACGCTATACCGAGCAGTTCTTCCGCTGTCTCGGCATCAAGACCCGCTTGTCGGAGTATCAAATTGGTGCAGAGGTGATTGACCGTGTCCTGGAGAACCTGCGGAGCCGGAATGTCGCCCGCCTGGGCAATGCCCGCGACCTCACCATCGAGGAGGTGCCCGCGATATTGGAATCGAGGCTGTAAAAATCCGGTTGCCGAGCGTCAGAGCCCGCCCGCGGCCACTCCGTGCAGATAGAACAGGACCCGGTCGATGATCATTGCCGCCCAAGCGAAGAGGAAGGCTGCGATGGAGGGAATGAAGAGGAAACGGTTCTTGATGATCCCTGATTTAATTGAAAAGAGCGCCCAGAATCCGGTACCGATGGTTATCGCCATCGTGATCAGCCCCAGGAGGAATAGAACCAGGTTACTGCCAAGCATCACTTCCAGGCTGGCCCTGGTGGCCTCGCTGGCCTTGCCAAGCCAGCCCATATGAAATGGCAGCAGCGCCAGGTGGATGGCAGGGATGGCTATGATCAGGATGGCCAGGGCTTTCTGGCTGGCCCAGGAGCCACTGTTGATCTGAAACAGCAGCAACAGTGCGGAGCCCGTAACCAGGGCGGCAAGATAGAACCCGACCGGGGTGAAAATGGAGTTCCAGGCCGGACGGGTTGGCAGCTGGTAAACGGTGGCCATAACATAGATCACCAATAGCCCGGCTAACAGCGTGATGATCGTGAGCCAGTGGTGGCGTCTGCGAGGGTAGGGGATGACAAACTGGATCACGGTAAGGGTGAGCAGGCTGCCCAGAAAGACCAGCACCGTCAGGATCTCAAGGGAGAGACTGGAGTTGCCCAGGTTGGCCACAGCCCGGAATGCCTTAAGCGGACTCCCCAGGTGGAGGAAAGAGGCGACTACGCCAACCAGAGCCGCAGCGGAAGCCACGATCAGGATCCATTTGAACCTGCGCGGAATTTCATTCTTGCTTCTGAAATGCGGGAAGAGCAGGAACAGCCCGTAAATGATGACTATCCCGGCCGAAAACTGGACCAGCAGGGTGAAGATCAGCAGGGGAAGGATATTGTCAGCCATTTCTTACCTCCTCCTGATTGATGATCCGCGCACCCAGATCCCTGGCTTTTCCCTCTGCGGAGTGTGGTTTGACAACCCAGCCGGCACCAACGGTTTCGCCATCGGGCAGGGGGTATAGGGTGGCATTGTTGCCATAGCGCTCCCTGAGTTCGTTGAGCGGGCCAAAATCGAGTGCACGCATTGGACAGGACGAAACGCACACCGGCAGCTTGCCGTCGGCGAGGTAGTCACGGCAGAGGTCGCATTTTTGCATTATTCCCAGCGATTTATTGTACTGCGGGGCCCCATAGGGGCAGGCCCATTCGCAATAACGGCATCCGATGCACTTTTTCGGATCGATGGCCACTATGCCATTGGCATCCCTGTACATAGCCCTCGTCGGGCACGCCTTGGTACAGGGAGACTCCTCACAGTGGTTGCAGGCGACCGATATATTGTAGGCGGCGATGGACGGAATCCAAGCCCCAAGGTCATCGGGCATCCAGTTGGCCCCGCAAACCTCGTAAATCCTGCGGAAGCGAATGCCGGCAGGCAGATCGTTCTTGTCCTGGCAGGCTACCTGGCACGTTTTGCAACCGGAGCAGGCGGAAGCGTCAAAATAGAATCCGAGTGTTGCCATCATCATCGCTTTTTAACTTCAACCATTATCGTATGCTGGGCGTTACCGAACGCCAGGGGGGTCCACCGCTCAGATGCGAGGGCGTTGATGTTGGCCTTTTCGTCGAGGCCGTTCTTGCCGAAACTGCTCCAGGAGCCCTGTGGGATGGAGACGACCCCGGGCATTATCCGTGAGGTGACCCGGCAGGGAAGCATCAGCCTCCCCCTGGAATTGAAGGCGATGACCTGGTCGCCGTCCGCGATCCCCCTCGACCCGGCATCAACCGGGTTGATGAAGAGCCTCTGGGGAAAGGCCGACTTGAGCCAGTCGATGTTGTCGTGGGTGGAGTGTACCCGGGGCATATAATGCGGTCCGATGGCCTGGAGCGGATAGGCTTCAGCCTCCGGTCCGAATGGGGATTCCCACTCCTGTATGTACTTGGGAATGGGGGGGATCTCCTCCGGCTGCTCCATCTTATAAAGGTTTTCCGAGAAGATCTCGATCTTCCCGCTTGGGGTGTTCAACGGATATCCCTGAGGATCACGCCTGAAGTCGGCAAAGGAGATGGCCGGTTTTTCCACCGGAACCGTGTAGACGCCCTGGTTGGATTTGATAAAAACTTCAAAATCAGGTAATTCGGGAAATCTCAGACGACGGAACTGATCCCAAAGACGTTTGGTCCAACCCCGCTCATCCAGCCCTTCGGTAAAGGCGTCGGCCAGTCCCAGCCTGTCTGCCAGGCCGGCGCAGATGGCATAATCGGATCGGCTCTCGCCGTAGGGTTCAACGATTTTGGGCATCAGGAACACCTCTTCGCCGTACTTCCAGCCATCCTCCAGCCCCCAGGTTTCAAAATGGGTGCAGGCCGGCAGGAGCAGGTCGGCAAACCGGGCCGAGGCGGTGAGGAACTGGTCCTGGACCACGATGAATTTCACCAGGTCCTCGTTTCTCAGGATCGATGCAGTCCGGTTGGTGTTGCTGTGCTGGTTGATCAGGATATTGGAGGCGACCGACCAGATGAATTGGATGCCAGTGGTCAGCCGGTCGGTTCCGGTCAGACCATCTTTTTTGGTCAGTTCAGGTCCGCGCAGGATCGCCTCCGTCCAAAGGAAGACCGGTATTTTGGCTTTCACGGGGTTGGTTCCGGTAGGGAAGATGCTCCAGAAGGGGCCACCGCCGGGCTGCAGGGCGATTCCCGAGGCCCAGCCGCCGGGTATCCCGATGTTCCCGGTGATTGCGGCGAGGACGCAGCCGCCCCTGACCGGTTGCTCACCGTAGGCGCGCCGCTGCATTCCGTAGCCCTGGTAGAGCATTGCCGGCTTGATGGTGGCATACTCCCTGGCGATCCGTGTGATGGTGGCCGCGGGCACCCCGGTGATGCGGGCCGCCCATTCGGGTGTTTTGGGCTGCCCGTCGCGGCTGCCCAGTAGATAGTCGGTATAGGACTCCTCGCCTTCAAGACCTTTAGGCATCTGGGTTTTGTCAAACCCGACGCAGTGGGTCCGGATGAATTCACGATCTGCCAGGCCCTCACGGATCATCACGTAAGCCATTGCACTCATCATCGCCACGTCCGTCCCGGGCCGGATCGGGATCCACTCATCGGCCAGGGCAACGGCCGAGAGGGTCATCCTGGGGTCGATGCAGACCACCCGGGCACCGTTCTGACGTGCCAGCTTGATGAAGTACTCCGAATTGGTGCCGTCGCGCATCTCAGCCGGGTTCCAGCCCCACATCAGGATATACCTGGAATTGAGCCAGTCCTGCCGCTGGTTGCCGCAGATGCCGGTGCCGTAAACTGTCGGGGTGGCCCGGCTGATGGCGGCCCAGGAGTAGGAGTTGTAGTAATCGAGCGACCCACCGAAAAGGTTGATCAGGCGGGCGGCCGGCCAGCGGCCGTTAAGGTGGCTGTAGCTGCCGGTCCCGTAAGGTACGTGGAAGGCTTCATTGCCATATTGATCCCTGATCTCCAGCATTTTGGATGCCATCAGATCGTATGCTTCATCCCAGGAGATCCGCTCGAAATGCCCTTCGCCCCGCTTGCCGGTGCGCACCATCGGGTACTGCAGCCGGTCGGGGTGATACTGCCTTTTCCGGTAGGCACGGCCCCGGATACAGGCCCTGAGCTGGGGGTCGGCGGCGCTGTCGCCCTCCCGGCTGTCGGTTTCGATGCGGGCGATGACCCCGTCCTTGACCAGCACTTTCAGCAGGCAGCGACCGCCACAATTATGGGCGGGGCAGCCGAGGTTGATCCAGCCATTGCGCGGGAGGTCGGCCGAGGCGGCCATCCCTGGCTCAATTCCGAGAGTTTTGCCAATCCAGGCAGGTGCGGTAAGCGCCACGCCTCCAGCTACTGCCGTTGTGCGAATGAAATCCCTGCGATTTTGACGAGCCATCAGACCGGTTTTGGTATCCCGACCTAAAAATACACCAGAATTCGGATAATAAAAATCCGCTATACCCTGAAGAGGCTGATCAGGTTCTCCCTCAAGACCCCTTTCACCTGGTCGAAATCCTGGTCTGATCCCAGCTCGTTGGCCATTGAAGTGACTCCCTTGTCGAGGAACCCGCAAGGATTGATATGGCTGAAATAGGCAAGGTTGGTGTTGACATTGAAGGCAAAGCCGTGCATTGTCACGTGCCGGCTGGCCTTGACCCCGATCGCGCAGATCTTGCGCGCCCGCGGTGTTCCCGGCTCAATCCAGACGCCGGTGGCTCCCTGAAGACGCCCGGCAGAGATGCCATACCGCCTGACCGTCAATATGATGGCCTCTTCCAGATTGTACACGTATTGCTTCAGGTGCAGGCCAAAATGCTCAAGGTCGAAGATCGGGTAGCCCACAATCTGGCCGGGCCCGTGGTAGGTGATGTCGCCTCCGCGGTCGATATGGTAATAGGTGGCCTGAATCTTGTTGAGGAAGTCGCTGTTGATCAACAGGTTGTTTTGATTTCCGGACTTTCCGAGCGTGTACACGTGCGGATGCTCCACGAAGATGAGCCGGTTGTCGAGCCAGGATTGCTGCTCCTCGCCAATCTCCCGGTTCAGGAGCTTGCGCGCCACCCTCCCGTTGAAAAGCTCCGCCTGGTAATCCCAGGCCTGGCGGTAATCCATCAAACCGAGGTCCTCGTAGACGATGGTTCCCTTGCTGATGTTATCGGACATGTTTTTCGGCGTGATAGGAGGAGCGAACCAGCGGACTGCTTTCGACGTGGCGGAAGCCTCTGTCGAGACCGGCCTCCTCGTAGAACTTGAATTGTTCGGGTGTAACCCATTCGCTCACCGGCAGGTGATCACGGGTGGGCTGAAGGTACTGGCCGACGGTCAGGACTTCGCATCCGGTGGAGATCAGGTCGTCCAGGGTTTCGAGAACTTCTTCGCGGGTCTCACCCAAACCGAGCATAATGCCCGACTTGGCAACCAGGCCGGATTGAACTATCTGTCTGATAACCATCAGGCTGGTGTCGTATTTGGCCCTTGTGCGGATCAGCGGGGTGAGGCGGCGCACGGTTTCCAGGTTGTGTGAAATCACTTCAGGGGCAGCATCAATAACCAGGGCAACCAGCTCGGGGCGTCCGTCAAAGTCGGGAATGAGGGTCTCCATCGTTACGCCTGGGTTCATCTCCTTGACCGCCCGTATGGTTTGTGCCCAAAAACCGGCCCCCTTGTCGGGCAGGTCGTCGCGATCGACTGAGGTGATGACGGCGTGACGTACGCCCATCTTTCTTACCGATTCCGCAATTCGTCGTGGTTCCGACCCGTCTGGCGGCAGAGGCTTCCCCGTGGGTACGCCGCAAAACCGGCAGGCCCGGGTGCAGATGTTCCCCAGGATCATAAAGGTGGCAGTGCCTGCCCTCCAGCATTCGCCAATGTTCGGGCAGTTGCCGGAGGTGCAGATGGTATGGAGGTGGTTCTCATCTACCAGCTTGCGTATGGCTTTATAGCTTTCATCCTGGTCGAGCCTCGAGGAGATCCTCATCCAGGCTGGCAATCGTTGTCGTGACATTCGCGTTAACCAATCAAAAATCAAGGCAAAGATTGGATAATTTTTTCTGTTAATTTTTTATCAGGGCACTGAATTAATCTGTAAGTTTACACTCTAATAAATTAATTATTTAGATAATTAGATATATGGCGTCCAGACGAAGTTTTATCAAGATTTCGGCATTGGGAGCTGGGGGAGTAGCGGTTGGACTGCCGGTGATCCGAAGCTTGGCATTCCAGTCGGAATTGGCCGACTCATACCCCTTTGAGGCGATGCGGCGAACCCCTACCTACTGTGAGGTTTGTTTCTGGAAGTGTGCCGGATGGATCCACAAGAACGACCGGGGCGAGTTGTGGAAGATCACCGGCAACGATGAGGATCTTCATTCGAACGGACGCTTCTGCCCCAGGGGAACCGGCGGGGTGGGGATGTATAACGATGAGGACCGGCTGAAGACCCCGCTGATGCGCAAGATGGTGAATGGGAAGCAGGTTTTCGAGGAGGTTTCCTGGGAGGAGGCATTGGATTTCATTGCCAGGAGGATTACGGAGATTGCGGCTGAGCATGGCCCGGAGTGTACGGCATTGTTTACGCACGGTTCGGGCGGAAAATATTTCGGGACTTTGCTGAAGGCCTTCGGGTCGCCCCATATAGCCGCCCCGTCCTACGCGCAATGCCGCGGGCCGAGGGAGGTGGCCTTTCAGAACACGTTCGGCGAGGGGGTCGAGAGCCCTGAGCGGACCGATATCCGGGACACCCGCTGTTTGGTGCTGATTGGCAGCCACCTGGGGGAGAATATGCACAATGGGCAGGTCCAGGAAATGTCGGATGCCATCGACAAGGGCGCCACCATCATCACGGTGGATCCCCGTTACTCCACGGCAGCCTCCAAGTCAAAATACTGGCTCCCGATCAAACCGGCCACCGACCTTGCCCTGCTGCTTGCCTGGATCCACGTGATCATCAAGGAAGGACTTTACGACCGTGATTACGTGGAGCGTTACACCTACGGGTTTGAGCAGCTCAGGGACCACGTTGCCGTAATGACGCCCGAATGGGCTTACGGCATTACCACCATCAGGCCGGAGGTGATCCGGGAGACCGCCCGCGCGATGGGGCACGCCTCACCCGCGGTCATCGTTCACCCCGGACGCCACGTGACCTGGTACGGCGATGATACCCAGCGGCTTCGTGCAGTGGCCATACTCAATGCGCTGCTCGGCTCCTGGGGGCGACGGGGGGGCTTCTACCGTCCCGAGTCGGTTACCCTGCCCGAACCGCCCCACCCCGAATATCCCGTTCCGAAGAGAACGTGGCGTACGGAATTTCCCGACCTTTACCGACTTTCAGACACCGTTCTGGCCAACGGGGTGTGCGATGCCTCCATTCCCGATCCGAGCCGGGGCTGCAATTTCAAGGCCTGGATCGTCAACGGCACCAACCTGATCGAAACCCTGCCCAACCAGGAGAACACCATCAAGGCCATCGAATCGCTCGATCTGCTGGTCGTGGTCGATACGATGCCGATGGAGATCACCGGATATGCCGACGTGGTGTTGCCCGAATGTACCTACCTCGAAAGGTACGACGAGATCCGGGTGAGCCCGCACCGAAAGCCGCAGATCGCCCTTCGAATGCCGGCCTTCAAACCGAAACACGATACTAAACCGGCCTACTGGATGGCCCGCGAACTGGCTCAACGACTCGGCCTGGAGGCCTGGTTTCCGTTTGAAAAACAGGAAGACCTGCTGGATTGGCAGCTGAAAGAGCTGGGAACCAGCTTGGAGGAGATGATGCGGATCGGTGTTAAAACTTTTGAACGCTCCTTCGACGACCTCTATTTTGCTCCGGGCGAAGAGATCGAATTTTACACCAACACGGGCAAGATCGAACTCTATGCCACCGCGTTCGAGATGGAAGGTTTCGACCCGCTGCCGGTCTACACCCCCCACGAGGAACCGCCGCCAGGGTACTACCGCCTCAACTACGGCCGGGCACCGATGCATACCTTCAGCCGCACGGCAAACAATCCCAACCTGACCGACCTGATGGATGAGAACACCGTGTGGGTCAACCCAAAAGTGGCCCGGGAGTGGGGACTGGTCAACGACCAGTACATCCACCTGATGAACCAGGATGGCAAACGCTCCGAATTCCCCATCCGCATCAGGATCACCGAGCGGATCCGGTGGGATTCGGTTTATATGGTTCACGGTTTCGGGCACGACCAGAAGAAACTGACCCGAAGTTACGGGCGAGGGGCCAGTGATACTAACCTGATCACCAAGGTGTTGGTTGATCCACTGATGGGTGGAACCGGAATGCGGGGCAACTTTGTCACCTTTGTCACTGAAATGGAGGAGGTAAGGCAATGAGATACGCAATGGCGATCGATACCCTGAAATGCGTGGGCTGCAGCGATTGCGTGGTGGCCTGCCAGACAGAAAATGAGGTGCCTATTGGGTACTGCCGCGACTGGGTAGTGGAGGTGACCGATGGCACTTACCCCCAGCTCGAGATCGAGATCCGCTCGGAGCGTTGCAACCACTGCGAAAACTCCCCGTGCGTCCGTTGCTGCCCAACCGGGGCGAGCCACTACGCCGACGGGGGGATCGTGCTGGTCACTCCTCACCGGTGCATCGGCTGCGGAGCCTGCATTGCCAGCTGTCCTTATGATGCAAGATATTCGCACCCAAAAGGTTATGTGGATAAGTGTACTTTCTGCATCCACCGGGTGAAAAAGGGCCTCGAACCGGCCTGCGTGTCGGTGTGTCCCACCAAGTGTATGTATTTCGGCGACCTGGATGATCCGAAGAGCCCGGTGTCCATCGTCCTGAAAAACAGGAAATACAAAACCCTGATCCCGGAGGCCGGGACCAAGCCGCATCTCTATTTTCTGATCTAACCGATAGCACATTATGAGAGAAGAGATCATCGTCAGCGGCAGGATGAACCCATTCATCGATCCGCATTTGAATATATGGCACTGGCAAATCCCCCTATACTTGTTCCTGGGGGGACTGGCGGCCGGCATCCTCTTTTTTGCGGCCCTTTTCGTTATCCGGGGCAAGGAGGAACAGTACCGGGCAACCGTGAAGGTGGCCCCGCTGATCGTTCCCGTCCTGTTGGTCCTGGGCTTGTTCGCACTGTTCCTCGACCTGAAGCACAAACTCTATTTCTGGCAGCTATACACCACCATACGCCTCCAGTCGCCGATGTCCTGGGGAGCCTGGACCCTGATGGTCATCACCCCGATATCGTTTATCTGGGCAGCCATCCACCTGCGCGACGTTTTTCCGCGGTGGGACTGGAAATACCAGTGGCTCAATAGTTTGGAAGCCTTTTTCATCAAATACAAGAAGGTGCTCGCCTGGCTGATCATCGTCTGCGCGGTGATCCTGGGGGTCTATACCGGCATACTCCTGTCGGCTTTCAATGCCCGGCCGCTTTGGAACACCTCGATCCTGGGGCCCCTGTTCCTGGTGTCGGGCCTTTCAACCGGTGCTGCCGCCATCATCCTGTTTTCCAGGGACCACGAGGAGCGCAAGACTTTTGCCCGTATCGACCTGCTGCTGATTGCGATAGAGCTTTTCCTGATCGTACACCTCTTTATGGGCTTTCTGGCCAGCACGCAGGTACAGATCGATGCGGCCAACCTTTTTCTCGGCGGACCCTACACGGCACCTTTCTGGATCCTGGTGGTCGCGATGGGGCTGATCCTGCCCGCCCTGCTCGAAGTCCTGGAGCTGATGAAATACCGCGTCCCGGTTTACATTCCTGCCATCCTGGTCATCTTCGGAGGCCTGATGCTCCGGTTCATCCTGGTCTATGCGGGTCAGGCAAGCCGGTGGATGTACTGATGATAGATGATAGTTGGATAGTTTGATAGTTGGATAGATAGATAGAACAATTGAATAGAGCAATTATGGAAAGTATGGTTAAAGACAAATCGCGCAGGTACCTGAATCCTTACCTGGGGGGTGTTTTGCTGGGCCTGGTTTTGCTTGCCGCGAATTTCATTTCAGGCCGGGGCCTCGGGGCCAGCGGTGCGGTCAAGAGTGCGGTGGTGGCTGCCACACAAACCATCTCCCCCCGCCACGTGGAGCGGAACGCCTACTATAACGATTATATGAAGGACCACGACAAGCCCTTGCGTAGCTGGCTGGTTTTCCAGATGGCTGGGGTGCTGGTCGGGGGCTTCGTCTCAGGCGCCCTGTGGGGCCGGCTGAAGCTCAAGGTGGAGCATAGCCCGAAGATCACCTCTCGGAAGAGGCTCTTCCTGGCCGCGATCGGAGGGATCCTGTTCGGCTTTGGATCGCAGCTGGGGCGCGGATGCACCAGCGGATCTGCCCTGAGCGGCATGGCCGTCATTTCACTGGGCGGCTTCATCACGATGGCCGCCATCTTCGGAACCGCTTTCGCCCTGGCCTACTTTTTCCGCAAAAACTGGATCTAACCTAAAACCAAGAACACAATGGGACCACTATTTGTCAATGATATCATTTCGGAAGATACCAACTTCCTTCTGGCCTTCCTGATCGGGATCGCCTTTGGTATGGTGCTGGAAAGCAGCGGGTTTTCCTCCAGCCGCAAGCTGGCAGGCGTTTTCTATGGCTACGATGCCGTCGTGCTTAAGGTTTTCTTCACGGCGGCCATCACCGCAATGCTCGGATTGCTTTTTATGAGCCTTTTCGGCTGGGTCGACCTCAGCCTGGTCTATGTCAACCCCACCTATCTCACCTCGGCCATCATCGGAGGCGTGGTGATGGGAGCCGGATTCATCATCGGCGGCTTTTGTCCCGGTACCAGCTTCTGCGGAGCAGCCATCGGCAAGATCGATGCGATGGTTTTCGTGGGAGGCCTTTTCATCGGGGTGATCATCTTTTCGGAAACATACCCGCTCTGGGAGAAACTCTATCTGGCCGGCTTCAAGGGAAGCCCCAAGCTTAGTGAATCGCTGGGCCTCTCCGATGGATTGCTGGCGCTGGGCGTGATCCTTGCCGCCGTCGGGATGTTCTATGCCGCCGAATGGGCCGAGAAGCGGTTCCCGCGCGAGGAGTATTAACCTTAATCTACAGGAAAATGAAATCAAGGGTCATTTTGTCGATTGCCATTGTCGGGCTGGGACTGATCATAGCCGCGGTTCCGCAAAATACAACGAAGCCTTATAAATTGACGGCCAATCAGTTGCTTGAAGAAGCCAATAGCCGCTACCAGTTTTTCAGCCCGGATGAGCTGGCCGACCTCCTGGTAAGCAAGGATCCGTCCATTCAACTGATCGACGTGCGCGATCCGGATGAATTTGAAAAGTACAGCCTTCCGGGAGCTATCAACATCCCGTTTGCCGACCTGCTCAACAGCGAATGGAGCGATATCCTGAACCAGGATGTTCGGATGAACATCTTCTATTCAAACGGAACCCTGGTGGCCAACCAGGCGTGGATGATCACGAGGCAGCTTGGATATCAGAATAATTACGTGCTGGAAGGCGGACTCAACCACTGGGTTGAAACCATTTTGAACCCGGATAAACCGGCCTCTACAAGTCCGGATGAGGAACTGGCCCGCTATGATTTCAGGCTTGCCGCAGGTACGGCACTGGGCGGAGGCGGAGCCGCCATCACGCCGACAACGGAACAGTCGGGTGCACCGCGACCCACGATCATCCGCCAACCGGCGAAGAAAAAGGTTTCCGGAGGCTGTTAATCCCGTCCCGGGGTGAGCCAGTAATTGACTTCGGCCTCGGTCTGCCGGTCGGTCAACTGTAGCCAGTAAGCAGGGGTAATGATCCGGCCGTTGGGCGTTTTGAGCCTTCGCTTGTACACATCCACCACGGCGTGAAATACCAGGTCGGTTACACCGATCTTCACCAGCCCTTCTGCATCGGTCTCGGTTTTAACCTCATACCCGTTGAATTCGAGGATCGATCGCAGGAACCCGGCCCTTTCCGCGGTGATCCCGCTCTCGACCAACGTGCAGCGCCTGCCGTCGATCACCTCAATGCTATGCTTTCCCTGGTTCAATGCCATATCCTGGTTAGTTTATTCCGAAACTGATGGTTGAAATATAGTCGTAGATGAAGCCGGCAAAGCCGATCGTAAAGATGCCCAAAATACAGATCATCAGTCCGATACGAGCCGATAGCGGTGTCCTGAAGGTGGCGATCGGCTCATCCGAATGGTCGATAAGCATCGCCTTGATCACCCGCAGGTAATAGTATAGTGAAATGGTTGCGTTCAGCACCGCGATCAGGACCAGGATGTAGTATCCTTTGGCGCCGGCGGCGGTGAACAGGAAGAATTTTCCAAAGAAACCGGCAACCGGGGGAATGCCGGCGAGGGAAAACATCGCCAGGAGCATCGTCAGGCTCAGCCGGGGGTTGGTTTTGTAGAGGCTGTTGTAGTCGGTGATCCTTTCGCGCCCGGATGCTTCCGAGATGATGGAGACCACCCCGAAGGCGGCCAGGTTGGTGAAGACATAGATCAGGACAAAATAGACCACGGTGGCCATACCCAGCTCTCCCGCCTGCAGAATCCCCAGCAGGATGAAGCCGGCCTGTGCGATGGAGGAGAATGCAAGGAACCGCTTCAGGTTGTTCTGCCTGATTGCGAACAGGTTACCGACGGTCATCGTGGCGACTGCCAGGGTATAGAGCAGTGGCTGCCACACCTCGGTCATTGCGCCGAAGACCCGGAACAGGATGATCATGAAGGTGAAGGCGGCGGCTCCTTTGGAGACAACCGACAGGTAGGCCGTCACGGTGATGGGAGCCCCCTCGTATACGTCGGCTGTCCAGAGATGGAACGGCACCAGAGAGATCTTGAACGCCATCCCGGCTATAAAGAACACCAATCCAAAGGTCTGCAGCGGATTGATGGACAGTCGGCTGACGATATCTTCGAAATAGATTGAGCCGGTGGTGCCGTAAATGAAGGATAACCCGTAAAGCAGGATACCCGAAGAGAGGGCGGAGGTGAGGATCAGCTTGATGCCGGCTTCGGCCGACTTTTCGCTGAACTTCTCAAAGGCTGCCACGGCGGCGATCGGGATGGTCGCCAGTTCGAGACCCAGGTACATCATCAGGAAATCACCGGATGAGATCATATAGTTCATCCCGATCAGGGTGGACAGCAGGAGTATGAAATATTCGGCGATCTTGCCCTGGTTCTCCTCCCGCTTGAGCCAGGTGAACGACTGCAGGAACACGATGAACACCCCCAGGTTGAGGATGTTTTTCATTAACTGGGTCATCGTGTTGGTGACAAAGCTGCCTCCAAACAGTTCGCCTTCGGGCAACGGCAGGAACCCGGCGGCGGTGACCAGCCCGAACAGGATGGCCGCCAGTGGGATGATGGCCTGTTTCTTGCTCTCCGGGGTGACCAGTTCGGCCAGGAGCAGCACCAGCGCGAGTCCAACCAGCAACAGCTCGTTCCTCATCAGGAAAAAAGAGTGACTCTCCATTTTGTAAACCTTTTATAACATCGCTGTTAGTCGTTCAACAATCGGATTGATGGCCTCCATCAGCGAGCCGGACAGGAAGCTGGGGTACACCCCGATGATTCCGATCGGCAGGATCAGGGCCACCACGCTGATCCGCTCGTACCATTTGCCATCTGGAAACTCCAGGTACTCCTTCTCCCGGATCGGCCCGAACAGGAGCTGCCCGACCACCCGCAGGATATAGACGGCTGTGATCACGATGGAGGTGGTGGCGATGATGGTGGCTACCCGGTGGAAGGTGTCGGTATGCTGGAACGCACCGACGAAGATGGTCATCTCGGCCACGAAGCCGCTCAGCCCGGGCAGTCCGAGGGATGCGAGGCCGGCGATCACGTAGGCGACGCTCAGGAAGGGGATCACGGCCATCAATCCGCCCATTTCGTGGATGTTTCGGGTGTGCGTTCGCCCGTAGATCATCCCGATCAGGGCAAAGAAGAGGGCCGTCATCAACCCGTGGGATATCATCTGAAGCACCGCTCCGTTGATGGAGGTCTTGTTCATCATCAGGAGGGCGAACAGCACCAGTCCGCAATGGCTCACCGATGAGTAGGCATTGATGTATTTCAGGTCTTTCTGGACAATGGCGCCAAAGGCTCCGTAAACGACACTTATTGTGGTGAGTATCAGAAATATCCAGGACATTTCATCAGCAGCCTCGGGTAGCAGGTACATCGCCACGCGCAGGCAGCCATATCCCCCGAGCTTCATCAGCACCCCGGCGTGGAGCATCGAAACCGCGGTAGGAGCGGAGGAGTGACCGTCGGGCGACCAGGTATGCAGGGGAAAGAGGGCGCCCAGGATGCCGAAGCCGACAAAAAGGAATGGGAAGAAGAAACGCTGCATTCCCATCGGGAAGCTGATCTCCGACAGCTGAACCAGGCTGAAGGTGACCGGGCCCGAATCCGCCGAATGGAAATAGATCCCAAGCAATCCGACCACCAGCAGGGCTGACCCACCCATCAGCATCAGGGTCAGCTTCATTGCTGAATACTCTTTCGGGCCGCTGCCCCAGATCCCGATCAGCAGGTACATCGGGATCACGGCCAGTTCGTAGAACAGGAACATCGTGAAAAGGTCGAGCGAGATAAAGAACCCGAAAACACCCGTGGCCAGCAGGATCAGGGAGATATAAAACTCGCGCGCCAGGTACTCCATCTCCCAGGAGGCGAAGATCCCGGCAAAAACGACGACTGCGGTCAGACAGATCATCCAGACCCCAATGGTGTCAACGCCGATCAGATAGTGGATATTCAGCGACTTGAACCAGGTGATGTCGCTCATAAAGAGGAAATCCCCGGTGATGCCGGCCTTTCGCTGGGCGAAAAAGGAGATGGCCAGGATGGCTGCCGTGATCAGCTGAAGGGTCATCCCCACGGCGGCCGTTACCCGTGTTCCCCGATGGTCCCTGGTGAAAAGGATCCCCACGATCGTCAGGACCGGAATGATGATGAACAGGTTCAGGATATTCATAATCAGTATCTTATTTGTTATAAGCCCTCATCAGGCTGCCAGATAAGCAAAAACAAGCACGAAGACGATCGCCGCCAGCGCGAACACCAGCCCGTATTGCGAAATGTTACCGGATTGCAGTTTCCTGATCTTCCGGGCGCTGGTGACGGTAAGCCAGCCTATGCCATTCATCGTGCCATCCACGATATGGCGGTCGAACCAAGCGACCGGACGGGATATCAGGTTGAAAATGATTTTCTTGGTGATGAACAGGTAGACTTCGTCGATATAGAACTTATTGTAAGCCACCTGATAGAACCGTCCAAAACCCCGTGCAATCCGGTCAGGAAGGTTATTAGGCTTGCGGTAGAGAACCCAGGCGATCCCGATTCCGGTTAGCCCGATCAGGACGGATGGTATGGCGATACCGAAGTTCATATGGGCCTCGAACGGCATCCCGTCTGAGGTGACCATCCGGGTAAAGGGGAGGTACCCGGCGAAAATCGAGCCGAACGCCAGCACCATCAGTGGGATGGTCATACTGAGGGGGGCCTCGTGCGGGGTGTGGTGGTAGTGCGTATCCTTACCCCAGAAGATGTTGAAATAGAGGCGGAACATATAGAAGGCGGTGATTCCGGCCACCAGGAACTCGATTGCGAACAGGAACTTGTTGTGCTCATAGGCGGCAACCAGGATCTCATCCTTGCTGAAAAATCCGGAGAGGAACGGCATCCCTGCTATGGTTAGGCAGGCGATCAGAAAGGTGATATGCGTGATGGGCAGGTACTTGCGCAAGCCACCCATATCCTGGATCACGTTGCTGTGGACGGCGTGAATGATAGCTCCGGCGCCCAGGAAGAGCAGGGCCTTGAACATCGCGTGGGTGAACAGGTGGAACATCGAGGCCATATATCCGACTCCGTGGTGGCCACCATAGCCCGAGACCCCCAGGGCCAGCATCATATAGCCGATCTGGGAGAGGGTGGAGAAGGCCAGCACCCGCTTGATGTCGAACTGCGTGCAGGCGATGATGGCGGCGAACAGCGAGGTGAAGCCTCCGATATAGGCGATCACCTCCAGCGTGCCGGGTGCCTGGAAATAGTAAACCGGGAACATCCTGGCCACCAGAAAAACGCCGGCTACCACCATCGTGGCCGCGTGGATCAGGGCCGACACCGGGGTGGGGCCCTCCATCGCGTCGGGAAGCCAGATGTGGAAGGGGAACATAGCCGATTTGCCGGCTCCCCCCATAAAGATCAAAAGGGTAGCCCACGTCATCACCGACAAGCCCAGGAACGAGGTGGCGGCCGCTTCGCGGAAAACCGACTGGTCGGCTCCCGTAAGAACTGAAAAATCAAATGTCTTGGTAAAATAGGAGAGCAGCAGGATACCGATCAGGAAGCCGAGGTCGGCAAACCGCGTCACGATAAACGCCTTCTTGGAGGCCGCCACAGCCGTCGGTTTCTGGTAATAGTACCCGATCAGCAGGAAAGACGATACCCCCACCAGTTCCCAGAAAACATACATCTGGAAGATGTTGGTGGCCACCACCAGTCCGAGCATCGAGAAAGAAAAGAGCGACAAAAAAGCGTAGAAACGCTGGAAACCCTTTTCCCCTTTCATATAGCCCAGGCTGTACCAGTGAACCATAAAGGAGACCGTTGAAACCACCACCAGCATCATCACCGAGATCGGATCGAGCAGGATCCCCATCCGGATGGTGAGCCAGTCGGTCAGTTGAAGCCAGTCCATCGGAAAGGCGGTTATCTTAGGATAGACACCATCCACCGTGCCGTCGATGAAAAAGTATTGAATGGCGGTATAATAGGATAGGATGGCGACGATCCCCAGTCCGACAGTGCCGGTAAGGCCGGCAATGACCGGTTTCATCTTGTGACCGGTGAGCCCCAGCAACAGGAAGGTTGCCACGGGGATCAGGATGATCAGAAGGGTTAACGAGTAGTTCATTGAAGCCTGTGCTGTTGATTAGTATTTCATTTCGCTCACCTCGTCGGCATTGATGCTTGTCAGGCGACGGTAAATGTTGATTATCAGGGCGATGGCCACCGCTGCCTCCGCTGCCGCGATACCCACCACGAAAAGGGCGAAAAAGTGCCCCTGGAGCTGGTCAGGGAAAAGGTACTTGTTGAAAACCACCAGGTTGATTGTTACTGCATTCAGGATCAGCTCGATCGCCATCAGGATCGTGATCAGGTTACGCCTGATGATAAAGCCGCAGATGCCAGCAAAAAACATAAAGGCGCTGACGATCAGGACGTGGGTCATCGGAATTCCTTCTAACATTTCTTACCTCCCTTTCTTTGCTATGATGATGGCCCCGATCATCGCTGCCAGCAACAGGACGCTGATCAGTTCGAACGGCAGGGCGTACCCGTTTTTCCCGGTTTCGAGCAACTGGTTGCCGATCACGTGCATATCCACTGTCAACGGGGCCCCCGATGAAGGGGTGAACGCGAACTTGAGGATGGCGACAGTGGAGAGGACAAAGCCGGTCACCCCCGTGAGGATCCCCATCACCAGCCTTCCGGCCTCCGGATTGGCAAACTTGATGCTGATGTGGCTGGTCAGCAGGATGGAAAAGATGATCAGCACCACGATGCCCCCGGCGTAGAGGATCAGCTGGACCCCAGCCAGAAACTGGTAATCCATCATAAAATAGAATCCGGCAGTGGCCACCAGGACGCACAGCAGGTAGAAAGCCGATCTCAGGATCCTCCTGCTGGTGATGGTGAGCACCGAGCAGGCGACGATGACGGCTGATAACAGATAGAACATCAATACGTTGAGTGGCATATCTGGATGGTTATTCTTTGTTCGACGTGACAGGTTCGGCGGGCTTCGGCGCCTTGGGCGCTTTTGGCTCCTTCTTGATCTTCGATCCGGGCTGGTTGAGCACCTTGGTCAGCTTGGATCGGTTGAAAACAGCGTGCTCAAACTCCTGGGAAAAGGCAAGGGCGTTGCTCGGGCAGGTTTTAACGCAGAGTCCGCAGAAGGTGCACATCGAGAGGTGGTAGATGTGCTTGTCGATGATCCGTTCCGACTTGCCGTCCTCATTCAGCTCGGTATCGGTGATGATCTCGATCGAGCCGTTGGGGCAATTCAGCTGGCAGATCCCGCAGCCGTTGCAACGATGGAGGTTGTTCTCATCGTGCTTGAGGATGACCTCCCCCTTGAACCGCTCGAACATCTCCAGGGTTTTCCGGTTCTCGGGATATTGCTGGGTTACGATCTGCCTGGGATGAACAAAATAGTACCCGGTCACCATCAGCCCTTTCCAGAGGGAGCGTATCCCCCTGAACATATCGGTGAAATAGTTGGTCGTTGCGCTCATAGTCATTATTTAATATACCAGCCCATCAGCACGAGGAAGGCAATCAGCAGGATATTGACCAGGTTGATCGGAAGCAGGTACTTCCACTCCAGGGTCAGCAGCTGGTCGATGCGGAGCCTTGGGAAGGTCCATTTAAACCACATTATGAGGTAGATCACGAAGATGGTTTTTCCGAAGAACCAGACCACCGGCGGTATGTAATCCATCACCCGGTTAAATGCTTCGAGGTTTCCGATGTGCAGCGGCATCCATCCGCCCAGGAACACGGTGGCGGCCAGGGCAGCCACGATGAACATATTCATGTATTCGCCCAGAAAGAAAAAGGCGAACCGGATGCCGGAATACTCGGTGTGGAAGCCGGCCGTCAGCTCCGATTCAGCTTCCGCCAGGTCGAATGGCCCGCGGTTGATCTCAGCGGTGCTGGCCACCAGGAACAGTACAAAAGCGATCATCGCGGGGATGTGCCCCTTGAATATCCACCAACCGTTGGCCTGGCTCTCAATGATCGTGGAGAGCTGCATCGATCCACTGAAGATCACGATCGACAGCAGGGCCAATCCCACCGACAACTCATAGCTGACCACCTGGGCACCGCTCCGCATCGCCCCGATCAGCGAGTACTTGCTGTTGCTCGACCATCCGGCCAGGAGAATGCCAACTACCCCGATCGAGGAGACGGCCATCATATAAAAGACTCCGATGTTGAAATCGACGGCGTGCAGCCCCTTGGCGAATGGAATGGCCGCAATGGCCATAAAAGAGGCGATGATCACGATGAATGGGGCCACGTTGAACAGGAGCTTGTCGGCTCGCCTGACCGGGATCAGCTCCTTCATCAACAGCTTGATCAGGTCGGCAATGGTCTGAAAGAGACCCCACTTGCCGACCCGGTTGGGGCCCACGCGGTTCTGCATGAATGCGCAAACCTTGCGCTCGGCATACACCAGGTACAAGCCGATGATGGCATACACGATCAGGATCAGTATCCCTACTATGGCCATCTCGGTGATCATCGCCCAGGTGGGCGACATCTTCGAGTGGAGCCACTCGTCGACGGCCTTCGTGGTGACGGAAAAATCGTAAATATTGAACGGCATAATCCAGGTTCTATGCGGTTTGGTTTATCGGTCGATATCAGGAATGACCAGGTCGAGGGATCCGCTGATGGCGATCAGGTCGGCAATCTTGTTCCCTGCGGCCAGCCGGTTGATAACAAAGAGGTTGTTGAAGTTGGGCGTGCGGAAGTGCATCCGGTAGGGGCTCTTTTCGCCGGTAGAAACGATGTAGACGCCGAGTTCACCCCGGGCCGTTTCGACCCGCTGGGAGTATTCCCCTTCGGGCAGCTTGATCACCGGCTTCATTTTGGCGGTAAAATCGCCCTCCGGGATATTGTCGATCAGCTGATCGATGATGTTCATCGATTCCCACATCTCATCCATCCGCACCTTGTAGCGGGCCCAGGTATCGCCTTCTGTGTAGAGTATCTCCCTGAAATCAACCCGGTTGTAGGCACTGTAGGGATGGAGCTTGCGGATGTCGCAGGAGAACCCTGAGCCGCGGCCGCTCGGGCCGGTCATGCCATAACTGATGGTCTCCTCTTTCGAAAGGGCGCCCATCCCTTTGGTGCGCTGCTCAAAGATGACGTTCCCGGTCAGCAGGTCGTCATACTCGGGGAGCTTCCTGCGGAAGTAGGCGAGGAACTCTTTGGTGCGCTTTTGAAAGTTGGGGTGGATGTCGTTCATCAGCCCGCCTGGACAGATGTAACTGTGCAGCAGCCTTGAGCCGAACGACTCCTCGAAGATGTCGAGGATCTTTTCCCGGTCGCGGAGCCCGTAGAAGAAGCAGGTGAGCCCTCCCAGGTCCATCCCGAAGGCCGACCACCAGAGCTGGTGCGAAGCCAGTCGCTGGAGTTCGGAGAGGATGGTCCGGATATACTTGACCCGTTCCGGCACCTCGATACCCAGGCCTTTCTCAACAGCCAGGGAAACGGCCTCGTTATTCATATGGGCCGACAGGTAGTCCATCCGATCGGTCAGGTGGATGATCTGGGTGTAGGTGAGCCGCTCGCACATCTTCTCAATCCCGCGGTGGATATAGCCGCAGTGCGGAGTGACATACTCCAGTGTTTCGCCTTTCAGTGAAACGACAAACCGCAGGACCCCGTGGGTAGAGGGGTGCTGGGGACCGATGTTGATGATGTACTCGCCGTCCTCCTGGGCTGTCAGAATATCTTGTAATTCAACTTCCTGCATTGGGTCAGCGTTCTATGAAGTTAATTTCGTCCTGGTAATCTTTTCGCAGCGGGAATCCCCAACCCTCATCAAGGAACAGCCTGCGGGGATCGGGATGGTTGTTGAAACGGATCCCCATCAGGTCGTAAACCTCCCGCTCCTGGTATTCGGCCGTGATCCAAATGTCGCTGAGGGTGTCTGCCGCAGCCTGGTCGTGTTCGGGCAGGTCGGTCCGGAGCGTGACCTGATGGCGGAAAATGGTGGACTCCAAATGGCACACAACCGTGAAATGCGTCTGCCAATCAATGGCATACAGGTTATGGAGGTAGTCGAACTGCAATTGCTCGTCGTTGCGAAGCCGCTGGGCCACCACGTGCCAGGATTCCGGATTGACTTTGATGGTGGTCTCCTCCGTTGAAATAGTGATTTCGCAGGCCGGGAACATCCCGGATAGGGCCTGGTTCAGTTGTTCTTGGTCCATCGTGGCATTAAATGAAGTTCTCCATTGGGTTGCGGGCATTTTTCAGCGACTCGGCCTTCATCTTGCGCTGAAGCTGGAGGACGCCGTAAAGGAGCGCCTCGGGGCGCGGCGGGCAGCCCGGCACGTACACGTCGACCGGGATGACGTGATCAACCCCCCGGACGACGGAGTAAGAATTGTAATAGAAAGGTCCGCCGGAGCAGGCGCAGGCACCCATCGCCACCACATACTTGGGGTCGGCCATCTGGTCGTAGAGCCTTTTGAGCACCGGGGCCATCTTGTGGACGATGGTGCCGGCTACCACGATCATATCGGCTTGCCGCGGGGTGGCCCGGTACACCTCCATCCCAAACCGGGAAAAGTCGTGGCGGGGGGCTCCGGCTGCCATCATCTCGATGCCGCAGCAACTGGTTGCAAAAGTAAGGGGCCATACCGAATTGGCACGGCCCCAGTTGATTACGTCATCAATTGTGGTCAGGAGAATGTTTCCTCCCGATTCCTTGAAGATCTCAAGGGTTTCATTGTCCTTGAAATCTTCATATTTCATCGATTTGATTTTTATTGCCATTTCAATGCATCTTTATTCCAGGCATAAAGAAGTCCCAGGCCAAGGACCGTGAAAAAGATCGCGATCTCGACGAAAGCACGGAGCCCCACCTCGCGCATCACCACTCCCCAGGGAAACACGAAAACGGTCTCCACCGCGAAGATCAGATAGATGATCGCGAAAAGGTAATACCCGACGTTAAATTGGATCCAAGCTTTCCCCTGCGCGGGGATGCCGCATTCATAGGGTTCGAATTTGACCGGCGTCTTGGTGACCCGCGGGGCGGCGAAGGTGGAGAAAAGAACGGCTCCTCCAACCAGGACCACACCCACAATGAAGAAGAGAACCAGGGATTCGCTGCTCATGGCGTGGAAATTATGCCGCCAAAAGTACCCCTTTTCAATAGATCTAATTGTGCAGATAGGTAAGTATGATGCTATAATATATCACGATAATAATGACATATATCATAAAATCACTGATGAAAATCAATTTTGCCAAAAGCCCGGAAAATCATTGGATTAGAGACTGCTAACTCCACCGGCCGGCTATTGGATGGCCGCAGGAGGGGCAGTGTCCATCCTTTAGCTGATTGGCCTGGATGGCAAACCCGACCCGCTTGATCAGCAGTGTTTTACAAGAGGGGCAATAGGTGTCCTCCCCGCCGATGCCCGGCACATTGCCGATATAGACATAGTTCAGGCCGGCCTTGACGGCGATTTCTTTAGCCCTGGTCAAGGCCTGTAAGGGCGTGGCCGGCAGGCGGGTGAGCTTGTGCTGGGGATGGAACCGGCTGAAATGCAGCGGATAATCGGTGAATCCCTCCTTCGCCAGCCAGTCACACATCCGTGCGAGCTGATCAAGATTGTCGGTCCAGCTCGGGATGATCAGGTTGGTGATCTCCAGCCAGACCCCCTCATCCCTGAGGGTCCGGAGCGTATCCAGGATGGGCTCCAGCTTGCCGCCGGTGAGCTTGAGGTGGACATCCGCGTCGAATGTCTTCAGGTCGATGTTGGCCGCATCAAGTACCTTGCAGAGCTCAAGGAGCGGTTTACGGTTGATGTAGCCGTTTGATACCATAATGTTTTTAAGCCCCTGCGCCCTGGCAATCCTGGCCGTATCGAGCATATACTCGTAAAAGGTGATGGGCTCGGTATAGGTGTAGGCCACCGACTCGCATTCGTTGCGCAGGGCGCTGGCCACCACAGCCTCCGGTGAGGCTGACTGATTCCTGGTCTGGGTGGGGCTTGCCTGGCTGATCTCCCAGTTCTGGCAGTTCAGGCAGGCGAAATTACATCCCGCCGTGGCGATGCTGAAGGTCATCGACGACGGATGGAAATGCAGGAGTGGTTTCTTTTCGACCGGGTCGATATGCACGGCACAGGGGTTGCCATAGGCCATAGTGTAAAGGATGCCGTTGCGGGCGATCCTGTTCCTGCAGTCGCTGAGCTCGCCATCCTTGAGGGTGCATTCGTTGGGGCATATCAGACATTTGACGCCGCGGGGAGTCACGCTGTAATTGCTGGCTTCCCTTTCTCCCGGATTGATACTTTGAGGATCCATAACAGTCAGGTTTTCGGGTTTTAAGGTGTCCCAGGCATTCAGACAGGTGTACCCACCTGCCAGAAGAGCATATTTGATAAAACCTCTTTTATCCATCAGGCTCGCTTCGATCGGGCGGCTAATATCAGGATAACCCATACCGCCACACCCGATAAAGTTATGACAAAGGCGCTAAACAACATACCTGCCAGCGGAATGATCACCAGGGGGAACAGGATGGCTCCTGCCCCGGCACCTAATAAATCGTATCCATATAATCGGTTCTGCTTGATAGTGAGGTTTTTCATTTCAATGCTCAGGCCTGCAAAAAAGATCCCCGTGGCGGCAGCCAGGATGAATCCCGTGACCAGAAGCATCAGGATCGGTCCGAAAGTTGATCCCCCGTGACCAGAAAGCCAGGGAAGGAGCAGCAGCAAGGCCCCTGAAGAGAACAGGAAAAGCAGGAGGGCGAGGTGGATGCGGGCACGGTCGCCCTGTCCGGGCAGCTTGTGATAAAGGAGGCTCCCCGCGGCCAACCCGGCCATGAAGATGCCCAGGAACAGTCCCGATAGCTGATAAAGGGCCCCAGCCAACGACTGGAGCAGGAACAGGAGTAGAATCTCAGATCCGGAGGCCGCCGCCCCCAGGATAAAGATGCCCGCCAGTCCGCCGTGCCCCGACCAGAGCCCTGCCAGGATGATCAGGGCGGTGAGGATCAGGACGGGCAGGAGGGCCCTGCTGGGAAAGTGTCCAAGCCACCAGGCAACCTGGCTCAGACTGGCTACCGGGTGGAGCACGGTATTGGGGCGGGTGGGAGCGGCAATCTCCTGGTTGACCAGTTCCGTCCGGGCCTTGAAGAGCCGCTCGTCAAAGTAGCCTTTGTTAACATACAGGTTCTCAATCCCCAGCTCCTCGATCCGTGTTAAAAAATCCAATTCCGGCATCGAATCCGACAGGAGCAGATAACTGTTTTCCCCTGGCAGCAGCAGGGCGTGTTGAAAGGATTCCAGCCCAGCTTGTCGCACCGGCCCCAGCACGCCGGCCGCCTCATCCGAGACATAATTGGCCGTGCCCGGCAGTACCGCTGTGACCACCCCGCCCTCAGCCAGCACTTTTCGAAGCCTGCCGAAGAATTCGGCAGAATAGAAGCGGTTCAGGTGGAGGTTTTGTGGCCCGGGCAGCTGAATCAGAATAGCGTCATACAGCCGGTCGGCCTTCCTGATCCACAGCGCGGGAGTATGCCTGATCAGGCGGATACCATCGCCCGCGGGCGCCAGGC
>JAWOHI010000296.1:0-11066 GCA_046485255.1 Bacteroidales bacterium | reverse complement strand
TAGGCACTTATGGAACCGGGGTGGCCGGCTTTGCAGTGGGTCTTGGAATTTCCGAGGCGGACATTCAGTCGGTCGTTCATGGAACGGTGGTCGCAGCCGGCCTGGAAAACGACCTCGATCCGGTGCCGGGCATCGGTCTCCTCGCGGAACTGGAGAGCCAAGAGCTTGCAAGCGCCGTGTCGGGGCAGAGGGGGGAGCCAATCGTCAAGGACGCCCTGCTCAAAGGCGAGGTCGGCCCCTATTTGCCCCTCATTGTGAAAGGAGTCATGAAGGATTTCATCAAGAGTGCTCCGGGGATCAAGTGGGACTGGCCCATCACTCTGTCGGGGGCGGTAGCCTACTCCTATGTGGACAATGATGTCATGGCCAAGGTCGGGGGAACCGGAGTCCTGAAGAGCGGAAAGGATGTGGATGTTCAGGCGATCATTACGGATAAAGTGCAAACCGCTGCCGAAAGTGTGATTGCCGGTCAGGATGAGGATAACCCTGAAACTCCGCCGGAAACCGGGGAAGACCCTGGTTCCCTGGAAGAAGGGGAGGGAGAAAAGAAGAGCAAAGATGACGCAATCAGCGTCGCCGTTATTGTGGGGCGGTACAATAACACGGCCACCGCGAGCGTCGACAGCGGGGCGAGAGTGGATGCGAGCCGTGACATAGCGGTCACATCTAACCTTTCTTTTCCCTTTATCACCGAACCCGAGGATCTCATCGGCTGGGAAGAGCTCTTTGGCAGCCCCACGGCTCTAGGGACTCTCCTCGATCAGAAACTTGGTATCCAAAGCAGGCTATTCAATTCCTGGGCCCGCAGCGTCGGGAGTGGAGGGGACAAATTCGGCATTGCCGGGTCGGTAGCCTACCTCGATTTCACCAACACGGCCGAAGCCTTTATCCGGTCGGGAGCGAAGATCAACCAGGATCAGGAATACCGGACCGACGAGCAGTCCGTCTCCGTCTCAGCAACTACGGAGATGGAACTTGTGAACATGGCCGGTGTGTTCGATATCAATCTCAGCGAAGACGGTCTTAAGAAGTTGATTAAAGAAAAGGACCCCCTTGCCCTGTTGAACCCCATGGGCGCCAGCAGCGACCGGGGCGGCTTCGGCGGCTCGGCCTTCCTGCTCTTTTTGAGCAACACCACGAAGGCGGAGATCGAAGGGGGGGCTGCAGTGCACTCAGGCACAGCGGGCGGTCTGAGCCTCAACGCGGAAACGGACATTTTCAGCATTGCGCTCGCTCAATCCGGCGCCGCGGCCGGAACCTTCGGCATCAGCGGCACCTTTTCCTACACCGACCTCCAGAATCTGACCTTTGCTCACATCGGCAGCGGGGCCGTGATTACAGGAGGCCCCGTTACGATCTTTGCCCACGACAACACCCTGCACTTCAACCTCGTGGGAGGGGTGATGAAAGGGAACAATGTAGGGATCGGCGCCAGCGTGGGGATCAACGACATTGACCGTACAACCGCCGCCGGAATTGGAAACCTCGAGGGCGGCCCGAGTGCCACGTCGACCGCAGATGTGGACATCAGCGGAGATTTGAGCATCATCGCCAAAGGGGAAGGGGACATCAAGGTATTCTCCCTGGCTTCCGCCATCATGACGGAAAAGAAGATCGAGAAAGATAAAAAAGAGGGTGAAGGGAAAGAGCTGGAAGGCCCACCGAACACCCTTGATCCGGGAGATCCCCTGAATGGTGTTTCCCTGCCCGCCCTGTTCGGCGATGCCGAAGGCGCACCCACGGATGAAGACGACCCCGAGAACCCGGGGGAGAAGAAAAAATCAGAAGGCCAGGGTAAGACAGGCGTTGGGATCGCGGGTGATGTTTCCATCAATACTGCCACGGACAAGGTCCTGGCCTACATCAACGACACAGGCACCATCAAAGCCGCTGCGGTCAGTCTAACGAGCACCAATGAGACCGATATGATCGCGGCCTCCGGCTCGGCAGCCATCACAACGGTGGGGGATAAGCTTTCCCTGGGCATTGCCGGCTCCTTCAGCAAGAATGAGCTCCGTGGAACGACGAAAGCCTTTATCAGTGGCGCCACCGTTGAGACGGGCGGGCTTGCCCTGGGTGCAACCCGCACCGGAGACCTCTTCGCGCTCACCGCAGGCGGGGCCCTGGCCCCCAAGGAAAAAGGCATCGCCATTGCCGGGTCGGTTTCTCTCAACCGAATCCAGAATGAGACGTCAACCTACCTCGAGGATGTCCTGGCAACCGTCAAAGCCGACGGCTCCCTGCCGGGAAATATTACCCTGACATCTCTGGACACCTCGGAAATGCTCGTCAGTGCCGGGTCCTTGAGTTACGGAGGCAAGGCCGGCGTAGGTGCGTCCGTCGCCTTGAACAAGAATTACAACACCACCAAGGCCACCGTCATGGGCTCGATCCTCGAGCACGACGGCGCCCTCACCCTTTCGGCAATCAACGACAACGAAATCAAATCGGCCTCCGCAGGAATCGCGGCATCAAAGGACACCTTGGGGGCGTCCGGCGCGGTTTCGCTGAATTTCATCGAGAATGAAGTGGAAGCATCGATTTCCAACTCAACCAACCGGGATAATCCTGATGCGATAAACGGGGCGATTTCACTCCTGGCCAAGGATGACTCCCTCATCGAGTCTCTTGCCGGCGCCGTCGGCGCTTCCAAGAAAATAGGGTTCGGCGGGGCCCTGGCTTATAACTCCATTGAAAATACCATTGCCGCCTTTGTGGAGAACTCGGAGATCAAGACTTCCGGCGGCCTGAGCATGGAGGCCCTCGCAAACGAAACAATCAAGACCATCGCGGCCGGCGGGGCCGGTGCTGAAAAACTGGCCCTGGCTGGCGGAGTAGCCCTTAATTATATCGAAAGCACCATCGACGCCTACATTTCCAGCCATTCAGATGTTGATGCAGCCGAAACCATCAGCGTCTCTGCCACCGATAACTCAACCATCACGGCTGATGCCGGAGGTGTGGCCCTGGCTGTGTCAAAGGCAAAGGAGGAGAATAACGGTGGTAGTGCCGGAGCTGTGGGGGCCTCTGTGGCTGAGAACCGGATCGAAAATGAAACCAAAGCCTATATTGATAACTCGACGGTTACATCCACGGGCAGCATTGAACTAGCGGCCACCTCAGGAGCAAGAATCGAGGCGCTGAGCATCGGTGGTGCGGCGGCGGTCGGCGCTTCCAGTGAAAAATCCGGTCTGGCCTTTGCCGGCGCCGGAGCCGGTTCCGGCAACACCATTAGGAACACCATAGAAGCGGCGATCAGGAATGGAAGCACGGTGACGACCACAGGCGCCGGAGCGGTCATACTGACAGCCGCCGACACCTCGACCATCACGGCCGACGCCGGGGGCGTGGCCATTGCCATAGCCTCGGGGGGGCAGAGTAGCGGCACCGCCCTTTCCATCGGCATATCCGTAGCTGTCAATGAAATCGGCAATGATGTCTATGCCGTCACCGATGATTCGGCAGTCATTTCCGGTGGCAATGTGGTTCTAAGCGCCACATCCGCATCCACCATCGACGCCCTTTCCATCGGCGGAGCGGTCTCGGTAGGAGCTTCGAGCCAGGCAACCGGTTTCGCCTTTGCCGGTGCCGGAGCCGGTTCCGGCAACACCATTAGGAACACCATAGAAGCGGCGATCAGGAATGGAAGCACGGTGACGACCACAGGCGCCGGAGCGGTCATACTGACAGCCGTGGATGCCTCTGCCATTATTGCCGATGCGGGAGGCGTGGGCGTTGCGGTGGGCGCGAGCGGACAGGGAACAGGTGCGGCGCTTTCGGTGGGCGTCTCCATTGCCGACAACCTGATCGAGAACAAGACCAAGGCCTTCATTGACGGGGCGACGGTCAACGCGGCCGGAAACATCGAGCTTACGGCTGTATCCGCTGCAACCATCGACTCCCTGACCATCGGCGGGGCCATCGCTGTGGGGGCCTCGGGCGGGGGATCGGGTTATGCCGGCGCGGCCGCAGGGGCTGCTGCATACAACAGGATCGAGAACACCATCGAGTCCTTTATCAAGGGGGTGGGCTCGATAACGAGCGCAACCGGTGATCTGACCCTCACGGCCACGGACAGCGCTGCTATCATCGCGGACGCCGTCGGGGGGTCCATAGCCGTGGGGGCAAGCGGCGCTTCAACAGGCGGCGCCCTGTCCATCGGCGTTTCCATCGCGCACAACACGATTTCCAACCGGACCCTGGCCACCATCGACAACTCCGCACTTGGGTCGCCCGATAATGCCATTCTGGTGAACGCCGGGAATGTCGGTCTCAGTGCCGTCTCCATGAACACCATCGATGCCCTTTCCATTGCGGCTTCCATCGCGGTAGGCGCCGGCGGCAAGACCGGTTTGGCCCTCAGCGGGGGCGGGTCCGAGTCCACGAATGTGATCCTGACCCAGACCAACGCCACCATTCTGGGGACGGATCTTGTGAGCATGGGCGACGTGGTTCTGGATGCAAGGAACACATCCGACATTACCGCAAAGGTATTTACAGGGTCTGTTTCCGTAGGCGCCGGCGGCCAAACGGGCGTGGCGGCTTCCGTGGGCGCATCCCTGGCACAAAACCTCATCGGCTGGGACAAGGACGGCAATTCCATGCCGGTAGAGGTCCAGGCTTACGTGAAGAATTCCAGCATCGCCGCGGAAGGCGATCTCATCCAGACCGCCGTGGCCGAAGAAACCATCGAGGCTGTCGTGGTGGCGGGATCGGCCGCGATCTCGGCTGCAGGCACTACGGGTGTCGGTCTGAGTGGCGCCGGCGCCGATGCAACGAACAAGATTTCCACCCGGGTCAAGGCATTCATTGAAGGTGACGAAGGTGCCGGTGAAATGGGTATCATTGCCCACGGTATCACGTTGACGGCCCTGGATACCTCGAAGATCACCGCGGATGTGGGGGCCGGGTCCCTGGCCGCTTCCTTTGCAGGCACGGCCGCGGTTTCCATTTCCATCGGGGTGTCCCTGGCCGAGAACATGATCGCAAACCAGGTGGAGGCGTACATCCTCAATGTGGACAGCCTGGTGGCCACAGACGGGGCAGTGGCCCTGACGGCTGAGGAGAGTGCGACCGTTGATGCCCTGTCGGTGGCCGCCTCCCTGGCCGCCTCATTCGGCAATGTCGGCGTAGCCCTGAGCGGCGCCGGTGCCACGGTAAACAACACGATTGAGAATACCGTCAAGGCCACTATTGCCGACAGCACCGTCACCACGAGCCCGAGTGTTTTCGACTACACCCCGCAGGACAGCCCGGACGAGATCGCCAATGGAGACAGGGTCAGGCTGGATGGCGGCGACATTTATGAATATGTGGGGGCGGCCCCCTTGGCAGGGCCCATTGACCTTGGCGCACAGACCTACACAGACCTTGATCTGTGGAAGCCTGTCCGGAACGATATCATCGTGGACGCCCTGAGTGTGTCGCCCGTTACCGCCCTGGTAGGTGCGGCATCCGCCGCGGTGAGCGGAGGACAGGTGGCTGCATCCGGTTCCATCGGCGTCGCGCTCCTGGACAACCTGATTCTCAACCATGTCACAGCCTCCATCGAGGACTCCACCATATATTCTGCGCATGACATCCTGGTCCAGGCCGGAGCCTTAGACACGATTGATGCGGTCGCCTTTTCAGGATCCGTCGCGATAGCCGCCGGCATTGGAGGCGCAGGAGCCGGGTGCGGCGTCGAAGTGACCAACACCCTCACAAGTGGGGTGAGCGCCTATGTGCTGGACAGCGTTGTTACGGCGGCGGATGACATTGCTGTGAAAGCCTTGTCCGACAGCCACATCGTGAAATCACAGGCCATCGGTGTGGCGGTTGCCGCGAGCCTCGGGTCCGCCTCGGTGGCCGTATCCCTTGTGGACAACCACATCGGCAACACGGTGCAGGCCTATGTGGCCGGCTCGGCAGGAAACAATATCGATGCCGGGGGAGACGTGTCGATCCTGGCCGACGTGGAGCGCGCCCGCATGAGTGATGTGGGCGCCGTGACGGCTTCTGTTACGGCAGGAGCGGTAGGTCTAAGCGGAGGGGGCATCGATATCGAAAACACCATTGCGAACACCGTCAATGCCTTCATCAGCGGTCCGATCCGTGTGACGGCCGACGGCGACGTAAGCGTCGTGGCGAGCGAAGACGCCTACATCGTCGGGGATGCCACGGCCGTTTCCGTCAGTGTGAGTTTGGGCGCAGGCCTGGGAGTGGCGCTGGTGGAAAACGAGATCGGCAGCACCATCCAGGCGTGGGTCGATGAGGCCACGGTCACATCCAACAACACGCTGATCCATGCGGATTCCGTCGCTAACGTGGCCAAGACCATATCCTGCGGGGTTTCCGGCTCCGCCATCCTGGGGGTCCAGGGGAACGAGGCCACGGCAAATATTAAGACCCTGGTGAAGGCCTATGCCGATGACGCGACCCTGAATTCAAGGGGCGACGTCTCCATCCTCGCGACGGCCATGAACACGGCGAACACGAATGCCAAGGGAGGCGCTTTCGGCGCCATCGCCGTGGGGGCCATGGTCTCGGACGTGAACCTGGGCAGAGGTGATGATGTGTATGAAGTCGAGGCCGCGGTGGGGTCAGGGACAAAGATCTATGCCAGGACCCTGAGAATAACGGCCGCCAGTGAAGACGACCTGCTGGCCGAGAGCACTGCAGGCGGCGGGGGCGCTGTGGCGGCGGCGGGAGCCGAGTCGGATGTCACCAGCAACCAGGCCACCCTGGCAAGAATCGGGGCGGGTGCCGGGATTGAGGTGGGCGGTCTGGTCATGAACTCGCTCCACATGCAGGACGTCGACACATCGGCGGACAGTTACGCGTTTGCGGCGGCGGCCGGAAGCGGTGCAGGGGTCAGCAACACCATCACCACCAGGGCGAATGTGGATATCGGCGCAGGCGCCGTAGTCAATGCCGGGAATATCCTGATCAACGCCAAGAACGAGCTTACCAAGGATGACTATAAAGACAGCAGCAACCTGCGGTCCGGTTCCGCCAGCCTTGGCAATGTGACTGTTCTTCTGAGCGAAACGGACATCGGTAAGGCCGGCAACCCCTTTGAAGCGGTGGTCACGATCGGGGACGGGGCCAGGCTGACGGTAGCAGGGGACAATCAGAACCCGGGCATGTTCAAGATCGAAGCCATGAATAAAATAGCGGCATTTGACAGCGTCCGGATCGAGAGCGTGTCCGGTTTCGGCATTTCCACAGGCATTTCCAGGGTGGAATCCGACACCCTGGCCGCGATCAACGTGAACGGCGCCATTCTGGAAAGCAAGGCCGGGGATGTGTACCTGACCGCAAAGACCGATTCCACGGTCAGCACCAGCGCCAACCTCTTTGTGGCGACGGCCCTGACCGGAGGGGCAGGCGCCGAGGCCACCACGAACACCAAGGCTGCCAACCAGATCAACCTTGATAGCGGGAGCATCAAGGGGAGCGACGTGCACCTCTACGCCGGCAAGGATAGCTCCGAAGTGCCCAACATCATTTTCAGCTTCGCCAACGTGGAGCTGACGGCCTTGTCCATGCTGCCCAACATTGCCGTTCCCATTCCTACCGTGGACATTAGGGAGACCAACACGGTCAATGTCCTGGATGGTTCATCCATCCAAGCCCTGGAGGATGTCAACCTGGCGGCCCAGGAAGGGATCGGCGGCAAAGACCGGAGAATGACGGACGGGGTGGCCCTGTCTCTCTCCCTGATTCCTTACGGGTTTCCCATCCCGGGCTACGGGGAACTGATCAGCACAAACCGGGTGAATGTCGACACAACAGCAAGGATCGAGGCCGGCATCAACAACCAGGCGATCCTGCTGATCAAGCCCGTCACGCTCATGGGCGAGCAGAATATCGACCCTGCCCGGCTTGAACCAGATGCGGCGGATCGTATCCTCACCCAGGAAGACAAACTCAAGGAAGCCATTTCCTATGTTTTTGTGAGCGATCAGGACGTGGTCAAGGTGGCCGAAGGGGCCAACAAGGGGGGCGAGGTCGGGAACTGCTACCGGTACATCGGCGATAATGCCGAGATTGTTCTATCAGAGCAGAATTACTCTAATACAGCCCAATGGCAGGACGTGACCGGTTCGACGACGGACGAGGATGTGACCTATTTCAGCGACTACGTGACCGAGGTCGAGTACGAATACCTTGCCCTGAACGCCGGTGAGATCGCCTTCACGGTGTACACCGGAACGGTGATCCAGGTCGTGGACGAAGATCCGGAGAATCCTTTTGCCGGCCAGGGAGAAATCGGCGCGTTTTACCGTTACAGGATCGAGAGCAACGACGCGGCCCGGATCGACCTGAACCAGGAAGACTTCACGGATCCGAGCCGGTGGGAAAAACTCGTCATCGCCTATGACCTCGAAATACTTGGGCAAGGAGAGGTTCCCCTCCAGAAAGGGCAGATCGTCAGGACGGCGGATAACGAGCTGTACCGGTACCTGGGCGAAAATATCGCCGCTATCGATCTGCATGAGGAGGAGTACGGCGATTCCGACCAATGGGGGCAGTTGGGACCCAACATCTACCGGAGCGACGTGACCCTTGCCTTACAGGAGACCCTGCAGAACAAGTTCTATGTGATCAAACCCACCCGGGTGGAAGCCCCCACCCTCTCCCTGCAGAACGTGGGCGCCATCCTCCTTGCCCAGCGCCGGGAAATTTTGGACTGGATTGCGAACCACTCCAGCAATCCGGAAGCTGTGGCCCGTTATGAGATCGCCCTGGCCCTGGTGGAAGAGACCCTGGAGGAACTGGGCCTCATCGATATCGTCGAAGACCAGTCAGGGGAAATGGTCAAGGTGGCCAATGAAGGGCTGGATGTCTTGTTCGTGGAAGTGCCGGACATTTACGCATCCCCCGGATCCATCTTCATCAGGGCCGATGCAGTTTCCCGGAATGTTTTTGAGCCCCTGGTGGACAACCAGCTCGTTGCAAGGGCCGGGGCCAAGATCAGCGTATTCAATGAAACCCCCTTTACCATGACCGTCAGCGACCTGATGATTCGGGATACTAGAAGGGTTGCTGTGGTTGACGGAGAGTACACCGTCCTTTCTCCGGGCAATGTTTACTTCAACAACAAGGGGCTGACGACCGTTCAGGACCCCGGGCCCAAGAATGTTTCGGTCACCCAGGACTCCTTAAGCCGGAACCCGGCGGACTACGATCTGGATCTGGAGATCCCGGAGAAGATCGGGCAGGACCTCTACATCCTGGGTCAGGTGGTCAACGAAGTGGGCGACGTGACCCTGATCAACAATGAGGGCAGCATCAATGTATCCGGAGAAATCCGGGCCAAGAACGTGATCATCCGGGCCGCCGAAGACTTCAACCTGGATACCGAGGACTGGTTCCACATCATGGATCCCCGGCAGTATCCGGGTCTCGATGCATTCCGAAAGCTGGTTTTCGATCAGGTCGGGAACTTGCCTAAGACCTATGACGATAATCCGTTTGACGTCGACCCTTGGAGCGGCGCGGTGCTGGCCCAGGGCCGGGTTGCAGTGACGGCCCGTTACCTCAACATCAACGGCCTGATCCAGAGCGGCGTTCAAACCATCACCCTCTATGTGGATGCAAGCTTTGCCCCGACAGAGACAACCTCTTTTCTCGACAAGGATGGAAGGCCCATCGCGGGCATCAGCTTTGGAGCCGACAGGGTTCCTGTGGACGGGTACTTCGATGTCCAGAAGGGCGCCGTTGTCGTCAATGAGATCATCCCCAAGGGCGGCACCATCGACCTGGCCGGCCAGATCCTGAGCACGGGAAACGGCATGCTGCGGGTGGCCCACGGGTATTCCGACGTGGACATCCGGAACGACAGCTCCTACGACCTGATTCTCAACCGGATCGACACCACCATCATGCGTGTGGGCAGGATCACCATCACCGACACGGCGCGCCTGCACAAGGTGGTTTACGAAATGGACGGGGAGCAGGTGAAAGAGACGGTTTTCCAGGGAACCGTGAGTGAGGTCCCGGGGAGCGGCGGATCCAGGATCGTCTACGAAGAGGTGGGGTCCGCAGGCTACGACCTCTCAGAGGACGGGTCCCTGATCGACACGGAGACGGGCGAAACCGTTCAATACGAGCCGCGCGAAGGGCTCCACTACGTGTGGACCGAAGGGCAGGAGAAGACCACCGTTACGGTGACCTACTATAAAAAAAGGTTCTTCAACCTGCTCGGTTTTGACTGGGATGCTCTGGCAAAGGATCAAAACTACGAGTGGACGAAGACTGAATACAGGGACGAGGTCCCATTGCTTGAGTCTGAGGTCCTTGCGGTAGAGCCGAATTATGTCGTGGCGTTGCCAGCTCCGGTGACCATCCAGACAGGCCAGACCGTCAAAACTTCGGACGGCACAGTTTACATGTATCACGGCCCCAGGGAGGAGATTGATTTAAGCACGGCGGACTTCACGGATGCGGCCAAATGGGTCAGGGCGATTGAGACGCCCGGCTATGCGAATGATACGGCTTACACCGTTCAATACGAGCTGCGCAAGGATACGGATGTCGAGCTGTATCAAAACATCTCCATTGTCAAGGTAGTCAAGGATGCAAATCAAGGCGGCGTGGTCGGAAATCGCTACCTCTACCTCGGCGAGAACGCGGAGCTTGTGCTGCGAGAGCAGGATTATTCTGATGATACGAAATGGCAGGATGTGACGAATAACTCCGCGTATCCCGGGTACGACTATGAGAGCGACTTCCTGAATTACTCCTTTGAGTATCGGACATGGACAACGGGCGGTGGCTGGCTCAGGTACAAAACCATTCACATGCTGACCACCCAGACAGAAGGCCAGAAGGACTACTACACCCACACGCTCAAGGCCGACTACCCCATCGGGTTGCAGTTCCTGCAAGGTCCGGCCGTGCCTTCCATCAGCATTCAGGCAAAGGGCGATCTCTATCTGCAGGGGACCATCACCGCGCCGGCGGAAGGCGCCGTGAGCCTGGTCTCCACTGCAGGGTCGGTTCTTTTCGGGGACGAAGCGGCGGTCCTGGGTGCGAGCCCCGTGATCCAGTCCGCAGGATCGGTGCGGCTCAATGTGGAG
>JAWOHI010000245.1:0-3262 GCA_046485255.1 Bacteroidales bacterium | reverse complement strand
GAAGGCGGTCGATTTATACCTATCGATCGCGGCAGCATAGCTTTTTAGCACATTGCTGTATTTGCCGGGATTCAGCCTGCTGGCCTCCTTGAAGGCGCGCAGCAGATGGCTGGCAGGCCAGAGGTAGCTGGTGCCCTGAATGAAGGAACCGTTGGACCGGATACTCTCCGCGTACAATCCCGCCTGGCCGTTGTAAAACTCCATCCTGATCTTGTCAAGCAGCACCTCACCGTGGTACTGGTATCGATTTGTGAAGGAGGTGAGGTAGATGGTCTTCTGTGCCCGGGCATCCCCCTCCCCTTCGGCCTCCACGATGACCGTATCGACTCCGTAGGAGCCCGCGCCCAGTTCAAATACCACCCAGGCCTGGCTGGTTGTGGCATTTGAAAAGGTAACCAGCCCTCTCGATGGAGCCTGGTGGACCTTCCAGGAAGTCACCGACGTGTTGCCAACCGTCAGCAACAGGCTATCACGTCCGGGGATTAGCACGGCGAGCTTGTTTTTTCCATTGATGACCGGTACGGTCGGGCCAGCATGGGACAAGGTGAATGAAGAAAGAATAAAGATTAAGGAGGTTACAAAAAAATATCTCATATTAGTTTGATTTCAATGACAAAGTTACAACTTCCAGAGGCACCAATTCCAGGGTGGCTCCAGTCAACTCCTCCTGCCCGTGTTCTGTGCTTTTTCGATAGAGACGATAGGGGGTTAGTAGTTCGATACGCACCTGAGTGGTTTTCGTTCCCGTGTTGAACAGACGCAACAGGTAGGAACCGTCGGAGGGGTCTCGCCGGAAGGAGGTCGCCAGGGCGCTGCCCAAATCCAGATGGCTCCAGGGCAGGATGATCGGATCCTGGGTATTGAACAGCGTCACCACCGGCTGAAATTGCTCTATGCTCCATCGTGTTACCTTTTCCCGGTCAAAAGTGCCGTGGTGGCGAACCAGGTAGCGGAACTCCATCGGGCCCGACTGGGTGGCCGGGAAGTTGGTATGCCATCCGTTATCGATCACTACCGACTCCACGATTGTCTTGACAGACTGCGGATTGCGCTTTAGTTGAATGATTGGTGCGTCCATCGGAATGAGGGTGATCCCTTCACGAGTATTGGAGAGATCGATGAATCGCTGAACCGTAAAGTATTTCCGGTTCGATCCCCTCAACAGGTCACGGTCGGGATCGGCGTACCCCCACGGAATCTCGTACAGGATTCTGGATTCGGGGATCTCCACCCCAAACAGGAATGAGATCTTCTCTTTTTCCATCACCCGCTGCTTGTCAAGGCTTATCGTCACCTCCACCTGGTCAGATTCTTCCTCCAGTGCCAGGGTGATGTTGAAGTCCCGGGTTCCGGGCAGCTCTACCGATGCCGTGAACGAGGCTCTCAGTGGCCCCCGTTCTCCGGCCCTGATCCCGGTGATGCGGCCCTGAAGGGTATCGGCGGCTGAGCCCTGGCCCTTTACGAGGCAGACAAACGATTGATCCACACTGAACACTTTTTTCTTCTTGTCACCAGCAAAAACCACCAGCGAATCGTTACCAAACCGCTGAATCGAATAGAATCGGCTTACAATCCGGGCCGGTTCTACCTGCAGGGATGTTCCGGCGGCAGCCTGGCCGGGATGGACGCGGTAGGATGCGGAAGAGTAGGGTTCAATCCGGTCTGCCCGGAAGAGGAAGCGCCCGGGGCCCGTTTTTTGTGCCGGAATACTATTATTCTCTTTATCTGTAAGATATATCTGCTCCATCGGGATGCCTTCCAGCTCAATAGTCGCCTCCCTGGCCCAGGAGAGGGTGTTCACGGCATTGACCTTGACAGCATCAGCAGGCTTTGGTAAATCCCGGCGGCTGAACGTGCCCAACAAACTGTCCAGGGAACTTCTGGCACTCCAGGCGTGTGCGGCCTTTTCGACCCATTGTCCGAAAACGTATGGATCATCAAAATCCGTCGAGCTTTTGTAGGAACCCCAGGTATGCTCAGTAAAGAGAAGAATACGTTTCCAGATCGCCGAGATGGTGGCCGGGCTGATGTCCCCCCTACCGGTTATCGCTCCGAGAGCCTCCAGTCGAAGGATATCCTCCTGGCTACTTCGGTTGGCGCGGGTCTCCATTGATCCCGAAGCCACCCCGTCAGTCCAGGATTCAGTGTAATCCCCTGCCATCACCGGCACTTTCGACTCGTTCTCCCTGATGAAGTCGTGGTAAAAATCGGCCGCCGAGCTAATCAATACCCTGGGATTGAGATACTTTTGATTCCAACGCCTGACTACCTCGGGCAGGTCAGGGTCCAGGGCGGCGTTGTCGGTCATCGTCCAGGCCAGCGGCAATTGCCGGTAAACGTATCCTTGCTCTTTGAGTTGGTCGAGAAAACTGAAAATGAAGGGGTCCAGAAAATAGTCATCCGGGTTTTCCTTGTAAACCGGGTCGGTGTTGCCCTGAAGGTAATTGGGGATATAGCGACCCTTCAGGTGATACCCGAGGTTGTAATAGTAAGTTTGAAAATGGAGTATCCTGGACTTGCCGGAGGGACTTTCCCAAAAAAACGGCCTGTTTTCCAGGTAATTATCATCCATATAATTGGGCAGGTTGAGGAAGAACTTCACGCCCGACTGGCTCATTGCTTCGACGATTCCCCAGGAAGCTCCCGGAACATCCACCTGCTGAGTAGCGATCAGATTGACGTCCAGGAGCTTTTCCAGAGAATCCCCGTACTCGAACAACCGCAACAGTTGCTCGCCATTGCAAAGACTCGTATTAATGCTGCCATAAGCTGCATCCAGGTTGATCCAGCCGTTCTTTACGGCCTCCCTGAACTCCTTCACCTGTTCAGGGCTTGCCTGGCTCAGGTAGGTATCCACGGGCCACAGCACCTCGGCATTCCAGCGGAACCCCGACCCGTCGGAGTAGTGACTGGTTTTTCGCGCCAGGTCATTGGCATAGGCAAAATTCTTATTATACACTTCACTCACCTTTCCGGCATAATCAGTGTATCCGATATCGACGTGCGACTGCGCAATCAGGTGGATGGTCCAGTGTTTGACTGGTTCTGGGGTGAAGGTGGCTTGGTAGGATGTTTTGATCAGCCTGACCTGATAGTTCTGGCTGCCGGCTGCCTCATCGCAGGGTAGCAGGACCGGGACCACCCGGAAGGGCCCTCCCCCGGGGTTAACCACGGCGGTGCCCCGTCTGGCTCCGTATGAATAGGCCAGGGTGTCTGATCCAAACCCGATGGCGCCGGTAAACCCGAAGTTGATTTCCCTCAA
>JAWOHI010000146.1:0-5042 GCA_046485255.1 Bacteroidales bacterium | reverse complement strand
GCCTTCTCTGCCGAGGCAAGCGACCCCTTGATCATCTCCTCCCTTTGCTTTACCATATTCAGAATCGGCTTCCACGCAAATTTGGTGAGAATAAGAAAGAACATCGTGAATATCACGCCAAGGGTCAGGATGACGAGCTGCGGATTGAGGATACTCTTTCCGGCATACCCGAGCACCCAGATTTTATCCAGATCAAATTCGTAGTCAACCACATAGAACTCCTCCCTGCGCATTAAATGCTGATATTTCCCCCCTTCAACCACCACCTCCCCGATGGCCTCGGTCCGTGGATTCATCCGTATTTGCAACGATTTCCCGGGATCCTGGGGGAGAGTTACCGAATCAGGCTGATAGGCGATATGCGAGAATTGAAGGGTAACGGGAAAGGTGTTGATCACCAGCCTGAAACGACCCTCCTGGTCAGTTGAGGTCCCTTGTTGGTCCTGAATGGCCAGCACATTGACCTGACCGATCGGCTGACCGCTTTGCGCATCAATCACCTGGCCGGTAACGGCCTGCTGTCCAAAGGTGTGAATACCCCACAGCATCCCGAGGGAGAGGAGGATCAAAGGTCGGAGGCCATTCGTAGCCCAAGTGAATTGGGATCCGGACATATTGATTTGAAAACCTGAAGTTACGGAATTTTCTAAGGGGATGTACCCCTTCCTACCCTCTTTTATCTTATAGTGCAGCATTTTAACTTTTTCCACGTCTTATTGGAAAAAGAAACCTATGTTAATTCGATCCGCTGTCCTGTTCCTTTTTTTAATCCCCGTTGCCGCCTGCCAGAAGCAGGCCTCTTTTTTTGACGCTCGCCAAATGCATTATCAGGTTAAAATGGAGATGGATCCGGCCGGGCAGTTTCTGCGGGTGGATGGTTCACTCTATATACCCGGGTTGGACGATGGCTTGACCGAAATGACCTTTTATCTGCATCGTCAGCTGAAAATCAATGAATTGAAAGGGCCTGGCATTATTGGCTTTACCGTTGACAGCCTCACTCCAACCGGCTATGCGTGGCTCCCGGATGCCAAAATGGTCCATGTGCAACTGGATCGGAAAGGATCGACCGGGAAGGCTCTGGAGCTCTTTTTCTCGTATGAGGGTCACCTGACCAAATGGGCTGCCTACAGTGCCAATGCTTTTACCGCGGAGTGGGTTGAGCTTGGGCTCTATTTCCCCTGGTACCTTCATTCCATCGACCTGCGCAGCTTTACCTATCAAATTGAGGTTCAATGCCCTGATAATTATAGGATTTCGGGCCTGCACGAGGTGGCCCCGGCGGATGAAGGCTGGCTCCTTTCGGCCGAGGTACCAGTCAATGATATGGTGATCCTGGCGTCGCCATCGCTCCGCAGCTTTTCGGAGGACTCCGGAGGTTTGCGGGTCATTTTTGATTACGTCTCACTTTCCGATACGCTTGTTGGGCGTATGACAGCTGATATTCAGGAGATTGCCGACTGGATGGTCGGGCAATTCGGGCCCGTGCCCTTCAAATCAGTTCATATTGTACAGTCACCACGAGCTGCCGGTGGCGGATATGCGAGGGTGGGCGGCGTGGTTCTGGGCGGATTGCAGGAGAGCAATTATCATTTGTATCATACTGGTTATCAGCGTTATTTTGCTCATGAAATCGCCCATTTGTGGTGGAGGCACGCACCGACCTCGAACTGGCACGACTGGATCAATGAGGCGTTTGCCGAGTACAGCGCCCTGATGCTTCTGCGTGAGGTTTTTGGGCGGGAATTGTATCAGCGTTACGTGGATACCAAACGGTCGAAGCTGAAGGGAACCCCGCCGATGTGGGAGTTCGACCGCCACGATCGCAGCGATCCGGGGCGGGGTGATCTCATCGAGCTGATGCTTTACAGCAAGGGACCCGTTTTGCTGGCCGATCTGGAAGCGAAGGCTGGCATCCGGGCTTTCCTGTCGCTCTGCCGCCACCTGCTCTTGTTTGACACGATTGATACCGGGCAGCTGCTCACATCGATATCAGCCGTGTTATCCGATTCTTTATCGGAACAATTCAGACAAACCTTAATGACTTTTTAAACCATGCGAAAGCTCGTTTTTTTTCTATTGGCGGTCCTCCTTGTGTCCTGCCAGAAACCGTTAACCACCGAACAGATTGTTGATCAATGGCTTGAAGTGAGATATGATCAAACTCTGTTCACCACGTTTGCCTGGATAAATCAGGGAAAGTTTGATTCTGCCGATACCCTCGGAATGGATGAGCTGAACCGGAGGGTCTATTCCTTGGTGCACGCCAGGCTGGATTCAGCTGGTCGCGCGGCCATCAGGAATCAGTATCGGGTTTATCGGGAGCAATACGACTGGATGTTTGGATACATCGCCACGATATTTGCCATAAACTGTACCCACCCACCGGTCATTCAGCCTATGACGGATGCCTTGCGGGCTTACGGGGATTCAACCGGGAATCCGGATACCTGGAGTTTGAACCGGATGATGGAATTGGAGGCCTGGGCGGCGGATCTCAGCCGGTTTTATGTCGATGCCGGATTGGAGGAAGCGATGGAAGTCGTCAGGCCGGCTTATGATTCGATCGGGGCAGCCTACCGTGATCAAGCGGTACGGAGGATCGGGGATGCCATTGAGTATACGGGCGTTGAATTTGATGACCTGGGCCATATCCAGAAGATCGTAATCATTCCGAACCTGCTCGGTCCTCAAGGTGAGATGGGACCGGAATACCGGGGGATCAAATATGACATCAAGGGACCGAAGAGCCAGGTGGTATTTTACGCCCACGAGTTTCTGCATTCGATTGTTCATCCGATGCTGCAGTCTCCTGATATTGAAAAACAAATCGCCCGGATCGTAGAATCCCGGATGGGACGTATTGATTCGACCAAAGCGTGGAAAAGCTATCCTGAACCCTCCCTCTTTTTTGAGGAGTGTTTGGTCAGGGCCCTTGACGCCCGCATCATGAATGCCGGAGAGCAGGATGCCGATGCCAAGATCCGGAAGAATCTTGACTTCGAGGAGTCGCGCGGTTTCATTTTCTGTGGCGCGATCTCCTCATTTCTTGAGGGGTTTGAGCGCCGAGACGGGAGGCTTGAGGAGGAGGTGGGGGGGTTATTAATAGAGTTGTCAACTCTTTAAAGTTGTCAACTTTTAGATGTAATGATCACGTTATCAATAAGATAACTGTTATTATTGGATAAGTCGAAACAGTGCAAGCTTTGTAAAGAGTTGACAAACAGTGTTTTGAAATTAATGATTTAAAGATGACAAGTGCATTGAGAGTTGTCAACTATTTCCAACAACCAAACAATCAACGAATTAGTAAATTAGCATAATAGTTAATCATTTGACATACAGTTCATTGTAAATTACTTGTCAACTCTTAAGAGTTGACAACTCTTTTGAAGAACTCCCCCAAGCTCACCGGCAGCAAAAGCTCAACCTTCAAGCCCGCCGGCTCGCCGTTTTCGAAGAGATCGGTGTAGTACACCCCGAATTTTTTGGGCCGGCCCTGCTGATTGTAAAGCTGCAAACGCTTTTCGGCAATGGTCGTGCTGTGTTCGCGGTCGGCACCGGCAACCGGAGGCTTCGGCCTACTCTGAGCCCGGCCGATGCCGTTGTCGGTTATGGTGCACCGAATGACATCCTCTCCTTTCATTTCAAATTCGATCAGCAGGGTGCCTCTCCGATCCACCTTCCTGAATCCGTGCTTGATCGAGTTCTCAGCGAAAGGCTGGATCATCATCGAAGGAATATACAGAACCTGATTGTCAGAAACATTCCCCGTCCGGATCTCATACTCAAAAGCCTCAGGGAAACGCATCTGCTCCAGCCGGAGGTAACTGTGAAGGAAGTCAACCTCCCTGCCGAAACGGATGGTCCCTTGCGAGGCGTTCTCAAGGGAAACCCGGAGCACATTGGAAAAATCATTGATGTAATCCAGAACCTGCTCATTCCGGTTCTCCAGCACGCTGTACTGGATACCCCCAAGGCAGTTGTAAATGAAATGAGGGTTCATCTGAGCCTGAAGGGCCTGCATTTCCAATTGCAGAATCCGGCTCTCCACCTCGGCTCTGCGAATCTGGCCCCGTCGTTTCCTGTCAACCAACTGCCTGGTGATCAGGATCGTGGCCGCCAAAATCATTATAAATACAATAACAAGGAAGGACCATCGCCTCCAAAAGGGCGTGACAATGTAAAACGAAACGGTTATCGGGCCAGAACTCTTGAGCGTTCCCTGGTTGATGGATTCCAATGTGAATTCGTAACGGCCCGAAGGCAGGTTCGTATAGTTTGCCCGGCGCCTGGCACTCCACGAACTCCATTCCTGGTCATACCCGCTCAACTGAAATCGGAACAGATCCTTGCCGGGATTGGCGTAATTCAGCAGATCATACGAGATATCCAGGTTGCGTTCCGTGTATTTCAGCCTGATCTTACCCTGATCTGCAGGTTTGCCCAATGCCTTGCCCTCAATCCTTCGCTCGTTTTTCCCCTCCGGATTGACTATAAAGTTGCTGATAATCAAGGGATAATTAATATTGTATTCCTTTAGAAGTTTTGAAGTGCCGATCTCAATAAGACGGTTACCAGAGGCTACGAATAGCTGGCCCCCCTGGTTGATGACAGCCCGCTTCGACCCCTGTCCGAAATAGCCATCCTCCTTGTCGAAGAACCGGATGCGGTATTCGTTGTGCTTAAACAGATGATCCAGGTCCAGACAATGCAACCCGAGGTTGGTTCCGATCCATAAATAACCGCCCTGGCGAACCAGCCAGTTGGCAGTGCTTCCGCGCAAACCCTCCTTCTGACCGATCCGATGAAGGATCTCCAGCCTCACGCCGTCGAATGCCGCGATATAAACTTCACCGCTGTTGGACGCAATAAAGGCGTGCCCCGAATCATCAAAACAGATGTCGTTCAGATTGGTGTGGATCGTCGAATCCGCCTGGTTGAAGTGCGTCAGTTTCAACCCGTCACTCATCCAGAGTCCGCTAATCTTTGAAAGATACCAGATCTGGTTGTCCCTGCGAACCAACCGGTTGATGTCCCTC
>JAWOHI010000028.1:0-5748 GCA_046485255.1 Bacteroidales bacterium | reverse complement strand
TCAAGAACGGACTGCCTTACTTCGAGAAAGCCTTTGAGCTTAATCCGAACGATCCTGATCTGCTTACGGCCCTCAGGCAGATCTATTACCGGTTCAAGATGAACGACAAGCTGGAGGAGATCCAGAAGAAGATTGACGGGATGAAATAGTCGCATTATTCTGATAAGCAGGGGAGCGCCAAACCGGTGCTCCCTTGATTATTGTAAATAAAATTAAACATAATATTAATTATAGGACAAATATGAAAACAATGACCCTAGATAATCAAGCAGTTACGAAATTCAAAAAAACAAGTAGAAGTGGTTTTGACCAAATTGTATTTGATATTGACGTTAAACGACAATAAATCAAGCAAGTACAAAACCGAGAAAAAAAATTGAAATCCGGAAGGATATTGCAAAACACAGAAGCACAACAAGATAACATTTAACATAATATTTTTAGGAATATTAGTTTATGAAACGGATTACTTCAAGTCTATCTTTCCCCACACCTACATCCTGCCCATACCGAGGAAGAGCACGTGCAGGCTGATGGTGATGAAGAGAAACACCCGGCGGCTGGTTTCGGGTGAAAAACGGAACAGATTGTAACGGATCGCCGAAACCTCACAGCTCTGGACACAGTCGCCGCATAAGGTGCAGGTCAGGCCGGGCTTCCGTTTCAGGATATCCTCGCGGTTGAGCGCATCGTACTTGCAAGAAGGAATGCAGCGCATGCAGTTGGTACAGGCATCCTGAATGCTCATCCTGAAGGGCGAAAGATGCCTCCCGACATTGACTAGCGTGCCAATGGGACAGAAAGCCACGCAATGGACCATCCTGCCTTGACGCCTCGAAAAATGGATCATCACCCCAACCCCAACCAACCCCAGTGCAAGCGCCGGGAGCACCGTTTGAAGTCCGCTGAGTCCTAATAGCCTGAAAACCAGCGCAAAAACTATGACCAGGACAACCAGGGATGTCTTCCATAACCATTTCTTTTTCAATGGCTTGCGCCCAGTCCGGCCATTGGCGGAGAGACTGTCCAAAGCCCCGAAATAGCACAGGTGCGAACACCAGGCAGGCCCACTCAGTATGACCGTGCTGAGGAAAAAGATCGTCATGAAAGAGATATCCGCCCGGTAAACCGGCCCCCCCAAAATCATGAACGGAAGCGGCAAATGCAGCTTGCCGGTCATCAGGAACCGGGAATCCGCAAACAGGCCCAAAGCAAACTGGCTGAAAAACACCACGCAGAAGATCAGCCAGATCCGCCGCCGCCAGACCGGAACCCGCGTGACGTCCAGCATCGCCCGGCTCACAAAGAAGCCGTAAACAGCCAGAATCGCAATCTCAACCCATCCCCCACCCCGGACAAATCGCTCTACGGCCAGCATGGGACGATCCGAAACTATCTGAATAACAGCTAACAACGAGACTACCAGAAGGCTGACTGATAACGGGAAAACCCACTCTTTCTCCTTGTTCATGGCCCGAAATTAGCAAAGGTCTCACAACCCAGGTTGTAACATCGGATACAAATCGTATGGTGGCTGGATTTTTTAGTTTTTAGAAAATTGATCTATATTGTCAACGTAAAGTACAAACCTAAATCCTGGATGCCATGAATCGATTTGTCATCTTAACCGGTGTAATTCTGCTATATGGAACCATCGGAATGATGGCCCAAACGCCGGATGCAAGGGGTTATCTGGTCAAGGTCGGTCAGAAAGCGCCGAACATTACCCTGAAGAAAACCGATGGGACAAAGATCAGGCTAAGCGACCTGCACGGGCAGGTGGTGATGCTGCAGTTTACAGCCAGCTGGTGTGGCGTATGCCGTAGGGAAACACCCTTCATCGAGAAGGATATCTGGCAAGTATATAAGGAGAAGGGATTACTCCTGTTTGGTGTCGATCGGGGTGAACCCCTGGAAAAAGTGGAAAAATTCGCTCAGGATATGAACATCAGCTACCCCCTTACCCTGGACGAGGACTCGGAAATTTTCGGCAGTTTCGCCGATAAAAGCGCCGGGGTAACCCGTAATGTCCTGATCGACCGGGATGGAAAAATCGTTCTACTCACCCGCCTCTTTGATGAGACGGAGTTCGAAGAGCTCAAACGAAAAATTGGCGAATTGCTGAAATAAAAAAAGGGCTGTCAACCCTGACAACCCTTTTTTTGTTCAAAATTAATAGGTTATCTCACTACGGACATCCTGATCGTTTTTTTGAAGCCGGCTGTGGAGAGGGTCAGGAAGTAGGTCCCGGGTGCCAACTGCGACCCTTCGAGCTGTACCGTATGCTTTCCGGCATCCTGATCGCTCATTTCCCGCCTCCAGACTGATCTGCCTGTGATGTCGCGGATGTCCAGGACGACATCGGACCGGCTCGGCAGCTCGTAAGTCATTACGGTATGATCACTGAACGGATTTGGATAGTTTTGCAGCAGGCTGATTGTTCCATTCGGCTCAGCCAGGATACCGTCAACGATATTGCTGTCATCGTTCAGGTGCATCCTGATCATAAAAAGATCGCTTCCGCTCGACCACCAGGCATCGATCTCGGATTGCCAGAACCAGCATTGGCCACTGGGATAGTAGTTGCTCCGGTCTGATCCGATAGCGTAACGCCTAGAATCATAGGCCTCTTCAAAATCAAGGTTGTTCCAGAATTCAATGCAGGCCAGATAGGAGGATCCCGCCTTAAGAAACTCGGATTCACCGTCCTGTTGGATGGGAAGGGTAACCCAGTGGTTTTTCAGGATGGTGGAGTCCATATCCACCAGGTCGGATGATACCAGCGTAAAAAGGGCATCGTCCACAGCGCTGTACTCCAGTAAAAGCAGGCGGAACGAGGAGCGGATGTCGGCGCTGCTGATGTAAACGGCAATGCTGCTGATCTCTGCATCGGTTTTCATTGTATACCAGGTGCCCATCAGGTCACCTTCGTGCTGGTAGGTATACCATCCCCAGGTGCTGAAGGTGACTTCAGGGCGGTCGTCGCATCTCGAAAATACACTATCCGTGATGTGAAATGGTATGGATGCGTGGTTGTCGTGGGGCAGTTCGTCCTCCGCATCCATTTTGGCGTAGAAATCCATCTGATAGTGCCCGAACTCTTCCGGCACAAACTGGTTAGGGATCCTGAAGGTGTCGGTAATGCCTGGAAAGAGGGTATAGGGCGTGGTCCCCTGGTCATAAATGATCTGGTTGTTCTTGGTTACGGTAACCTGCAGCTGGGTCCTCCATTGGTCGAGGTTTCCAAAATTGCGGATAACCGCCATCATATCGTAACCGGAGATCTGGGTTTTGGGCACCATATAGAAGAATCCTTCATCCTCCTCATTCCCGTTATCATAATCTGCTTGATAATAAAGCATTTGGATGTCGTTATCCCAACCCTCCATAAAGGATATGTCATCAATCATCCAGTAATAGAGCCTGGCGTCCCTCCAGGTGATCCGGAACTGGACCTGTGAGGAACCGGCTGCCACGTCGCTGATATTCAGCCTGAGATCGACCTTACCGCCGGCAGGAATGCCCCCAACCCGCTCACTGATCAGGGTCCCCATCTCCATATCGAAGGCTGCCCAGTGAAGCCCATCATCATTGGTCACCTCAAAAAGCATCACGGCTTCCGACCAGTACCTGAAATTCTGTTGGATATTGACCAGAACGGATGAGTGTGCACTGCAGTCGATCTTGGGACTGACGATGGAGTTGTTGACAGGCAGGTAATTGGTATAGTCGCCAAGATCCTTGTTGTATCCGTCGAGGTTGAGCGCAAGGAAACCATTGGCCTTGGAGGTGGAGTTCAACGGGGGCTCGTTGGTGTACACCCCTTTTAGCGTGTCATTGGCCCAGTGCCAGTTGTAGCCTATGTCGCCGGGATCCTCGAGCGTCCAACCCTCCGGCAGTCGCCATCCGATCGGAATAGAGGGATCGGCCCAGTCAAACTCTTCGGTCCAGAATATCTCTCCCCCACCCTTTAACGCCGGCGCGCTCCTGGCCGGGGTGGCATGGATGGAATTGGCCTCATTCGAAGGAGGCCTGATTTCCGGTGGCTTGAGCACCTGACCGGCCATTTGACCGAATACCAGGGTTGAAATTAGCAGCAGTACAAACTTTCTCATTGCTTTTGGTTTTGGTTATTAAAACCTTTAAGTTAGGCAGAATATCAAAGGTGTTCAAGGTTTATGCGAATTTCTTGCAAGGAAAAGGATGGCTCAGCGAGCGAACCTTGTATTTTCAACGATGTTCTTGGACCGGTTATGAGGGGCCCGTCCAGTTCCCACACGGCCGCTTCACATCGGATTGGTTTAATGTTGAGGGATTTGGCCGGTGACGGCGTCAAGGAGGCCCGGTTTGAGTTCCACCCTGGAGGATCCCTGGCAACCACTTACCGGACTCAGGGTTCCGATATCGGATTGGCTGCCGGGCTGATCGGGATGGACATTCTTGACCCAAGGATGCCGGATGCTCTTGAAATCGCCAGGGAAGCCGGCCTCTTGATCGATTTCCGCATAACGGATTACCCCGCTTCCCACCCCAATACCTACCGTTGCCAATTATTGACAAAGGGAAACCGGGAAATCAATGCAACCGCCCTCTCAACTGGCGGAGGAATGATCCGCTTCACCGAAATAGATCGCTTCAAGGTGGACCTTCGGGGAGATTTTACGATTCTTTATCTTCCAGTTAATCAATTGATTTCATCTGATTATCGAGCTTTTCAAGAATACCTTGCCGAATTGGACACTCTTATCCAGTGCAACCTGACTGAGAGGGAAGGCCAACAGGCCATCATTCTCAGTTTTAAGAACGGGAGCCAAACGGATCGGGTTCAAGCCTTCCTTAATGAAAGAGGTTCGTGGTACCGGCTTCTGCGGCCGGTGATGCCTGTAGCCGGATATGCCGGAGATCCATTGCCGTTCCGACATTTACAGGATCTATACACCCAATCCGCTTATCAAGTTCAGCCGGCAAGTGAATTTGCGGTTTCCTATGAATCCGCCCGTTCAGGTCAAAGTCGCGATACACTCGATCGGTATATGGCCTGCCTGGTCCAATCCTGGCGCTCATCAATTGCCGCGGGACTGGCCGGAACCAGTTATCCCGACCGCATCGCCGGGTCGCAATCGCCACAATTATGGCAAAGGCAACTGGAGGGGCGGCTGATCCCATCTGGTCCGTTGAACCGTATGATCGCCTATTCCACGGCCTTGATGGAGGTGAAAAGCAGTATGGGGGTGATTATCGCCGCCCCGACGGCAGGCTCCTGCGGTGGGTTGCCAGGCTGCCTGATCGGTTTGGCCGATGAACAGGGACTGGATGATGAAGTTTTGATCAGGGGCTTTTGGGCTGCCGGTCTGGCGGGTCTTTTCATAGCCAGGGACGGAACCTTCGCCGCGGAAGTGGCAGGTTGCCAGGCAGAAACGGGAGCCGGGGCGGCAATGGCCGCCGCGGGACTGGTCGAAATGTTCGGCGGAACGGCTCAACAGGCAATGGGCGCGGCATCGATGGCGCTGCAAAATATCATTGGACTGGTTTGCGACCCGGTAGCCAACCGTGTCGAGATCCCGTGCCTGGGAAGAAACGCCGCCGCCGTCGCCAATGCCCTTGCGTCGGCCAACCTGATCCTGGGTGGAGTAGATCCGGTCATCCCATTTGATGAGACGATCACCACAATGATGCAGGTCGGCACTACCATGCCCCACACCCTGCGGTGCACCGCCCTGGGAGGACTCTCCGTCACACCCACCGCCC
>JAWOHI010000290.1:0-8145 GCA_046485255.1 Bacteroidales bacterium | reverse complement strand
TGGCGATCATGATCAGATAGCCCAGGAGGAACCCGATGATCGGGGAAAGGAAGATGAAGATGGCCACCTTGATGATCCCCTTGGCCACCAGGGCATCCCCGCCGCCGATGACCAGAGCCGGTCCGATCAGACCTCCGATGAGGGAGTGCGATACGCTGATGGGCAAACCGAAATGGGTGCAGGTCCATACCCAGGCGATGGCCCCGATCAATGCACTCAGGATCACATACTCATTCACAATGTTGGCGTCAACGATCCCCTTGCCGATGGTGGTAGCCACGTGTACGCCAAACACAAAGACGGCGGCAAAGTTCCAGAAAGCCGCCCAGACCACGCCCTGTATCGGACTGAGCACTTTGGTGGAGACCACGGTAGCGATCGAGTTGGCCGCATCGTTCATCCCGTTCAGGAAGTCGAAGGCCAGGGCGATGATGATGATGGTTATGATCAGTATGGACATTCGATCAGGCAGATTTGATGATGATGGTTTTCAGGATGTCGGAAACGTCCTCTACCCGGTCGGTAGTCATCTCCAGTGTCTCCAGGATCTCCTTATGCTTGATCAACTCGATGGCATTCTCCTCACGCTGGAACAGCTCCGAGATCAGCTGGTGGTAAATCTCGTCAGCCATATTCTCCAGTTCGTTGATCTTGACGCAGGCGTCGTTGATCTTGATCGGCTTTTTGAGGTTTCGCAGCTCCATCACGGCAATCCGGATCTGCTCACAGCCCCTCACCACGATCATATTCAGCTCCCGGTATCCGGCCGGCAGCTTTTTGGGCTTGTACAACTTGATCTGCTGGCTGACGGCGTTGATGAAGTCCAGCACATCGTCCATCTTGGAAACCAACTGGTGGATGTCCTCCCGGTCAAATGGCGTGATGAAGGTGGTGTCCAGGGCGTCGAAGACAGAATGAGCGATGTCATCCGCCTGGTTTTCAAGATTTTTGATCTCCTTGAACTCCTCTTCCATTTGACTCGGCTCGGGACTGTCAATGATTTTGGCCAGGATGTGGGAGGCTTTGGATATGAGTTCAGAGAGCCCCTCAAACATCGGGAAGAACTTCTCTTCCTTGGGCAGTAATATTTTCCGCAGGATACCCTTTGCCATAGTAATCAGCTTTTTAATGGGTTATGAATGAATGCAATCTTGAAAATTTGGCGCAAATTAGATATTAAATGTTAAGTTAATGTTAACTACCTAACAGGGTGCGCTTATTTTATCAACCGGTCTCGGGCTTATGAACAGGGTGCATTATTTCGCAAATAACTCCTCCAGCTGCTCCTGGGTCATCTGACCGGCCGGTTGAAAGGCGGGTGAGGCGGCGTAAGTCTGAAGGCTTCGCCGTAATTGTCTGGTAGCGGGCCGGTTGTCGAGTCCGGATATCAAGTCGGCTCCTGAGACGATCAGTTTGCCGTTGCCCACCGCCACTTCAAAGATCAGGGCGAGGTCGCGGTTGGTGAACCAGTCGTCGATCACCCTGACGATGGTGGTTGGTTGCAAATCGAAATTGTTTATAATGAATGGCTTGGCATTGGCAACTACATCCCACCACTGATAATTGGTGTGGTATTCGGTGGGGAAATCCCTCAAGGCGGGATGTGAAGGATTGCAGAGAATTCCGAGCGTGTGCGGCGCCTGGCCGCTGGTCCAGGCGGTATTCCAGAAAATGGGCGAGAATCCGAAGGCGACTGCCCCTCCGGCGGCGGGAGCCACCCGGCTTGGATCAGGACTAAGAATGGCTGTTCCGCCGCTCTCCAGCAGGCTTCTCAGGGCCGGAGTCACTTCACGAAAAACCGGCACCGGCTCTGCCTTGTCACCGGGCATTTCAACGGGATAGACCCAGAAGTCCCACTGGTTCAAGTAACTGTCTGCTTGTATCTCCAGGGTGAATTTTGAGGCGGTTGCCACTCCCTCCAGGGGCCACTCCACTCTACCGACCCCGGTATTGGTGCCGGTAGGAACGGAGGCGGCCTGCCAGCGGGTTTGGTAAACGGGGTTACCGGAGCCATCCAGTATCCTGACCGGTCCCTCCCTTACTTCGAGGTCGGATGGCCCGTAATTGGCGATCTCCAAGTCGGCGCTGAAGGACCCTGAGTTTGGGTAAACCATTTGATCCATCCGGGCCAGTGGAACAACGGCGTTGCAGAACTGGCTGTACTGCTCCGGGGTGATATAGCCCTTCTCATTCCACAGAGCATTGAGAACTCCAACAAGGGCAGTACCCTGGCCCGGAAAATCGTGCAGGTCGAGCAGCTCAAAACCGGCCATCCCCGGGGTTCTGAGGGCTGCTTCAATGTCGGCCTTATAACAGAGGGCCTGGAGCTTGCCGGAGGCGAGCAGGAAAGAATCGGCCAGGTGCCCGAGGTGGGCGGCTTCGAGCGACTCCTGGAAGATCGTGAAGTTCTTGGGCTTCAGGTATCCGGTGTAATCCTTGATTTCCTTGAAATCCGGATAGACGCACCATTGGCCGATCTCGTGGCTCACAACGGGCTTATTCCCAAACTGCTGCAGGATATCTGCAAAGTCAAAACGCGTCTGCGGAGGCCGGGCGTTGATGATGCTGTTGAGCCCCTCGCCCCAGCGCTGTATTCGCGGCTCGGGCCGGCAGTGGAAGTCGGCCGACGGTATGGCCGGCCAACCGGATGCCGAGGTGTATAGACGCCGCGGATCCCTGGATTTCCAATGGGTGACGAATGCCTCGAGAAACGCCACCTGATCCTGTCCACCCGGCTCATTTCCGTAGGAGTAAAGCACGAACGAGGGGTGATTTCCGTATTCGCTGATGATCCGTTCACTTTCCGCATAGAGCCACTCGTCGAAACTATTACCGCTCCCCACGGTGGTCCAGGCTCCGGCCTCGACGTAAAGATAGATCCCTTCGATATCGGCGGCCACGAAGGCGGCTTCCGGCGGGCACCACGAATGGAATCGCATATGGTTGAGGCCGTGGGACTTAATGATTCTATAGATACGTTGCCACTCGGCCACTTCCGTTGGTGGGTGACCGGTTTTCGGAAAGATGGCACACTCAAGCGTCCCACGCAGGAAGGTGGGGCGCCCATTAATGGCAAAGCGGGTGCCATCGGCTTTGAACTCCCTCATTCCGAAGAGGATCTCCCGCTCTTCCGACATTCCGCTCTCCGCCTGGGTTAGCCTGACCCGCATCCGGTAGAGGTTCGGATTGAACTCATCCCAGAATAGGAAGTCCGCCCCCATCGGATAATTCAGTTCGAAGGCCTCGCTGCCGGCCGGCACCTCCTTGGTGAAGCGGATGGGGATGCCCACCGTTTCGCTTTGACCGAAGGTTTCGACCATAAACTCCAGCGATACCTCACGGGCCTCACCTGCACCGTTATCCAGTCCCCCCGCGATGCGGACGCTGCCACTTTCCGTATCCGGGAAGAGACTGATATCGGAGAGGATCACCTCGGGCAGGGCCTCCAGACCGATATGGCCGACGATCCCGTTCCAGTTTCCCTGGGTATGATCGCTGACGCTATGGGCGTTGAGGCCCACATCAACGATCATCCGGTTATCCACGCGGATGGTCAGCAGGTGGTCGCCCACTCCGGCCAGGCGGGTCAGGTCATAGCGATGCGGCACGGCCAGGCTGTTGCTGATGCCGATCCTCCTGCCGTCGAGCCAGACCTCCGTTTCCCAGTGGCACCGCTCCAGGGTCAGGATGATGCGCCGTCCTTCCCAGCCGCTGGGAATCCGGATCTGGCGCTGGTACCAGGCCGCTCCAACATAGTGAATATCGGGTTGAAGCCAGAACGGGATGCGGATATCTCCGGGCTTGCGGTATTTTTCATATCGGTCGGCCGTATACCAGGAGCGGTCAACCACCTGACCGGTCCACCGGGTACTGGTGTCCACCTCAAAGCCCTTGCCGTTGCTGGACAGCGAGCCCGGAAGGGCCACCAGGTCTTTGGGGAAAGTTGTGGTGAACCAGCGCTCCTCATTGCCCACATCGAGCGAATCGATCCGGTAACTCCACAGCCCGGACAGATCGACCTTGTAAGTAACTTTATGACAGCTTGTTAATAGAAGGACAGCCAGTGCGGCCATCGGCAGGATTCTCATCAGGATGGGTTTCATAAGATTGGTTTAAGGTTGCAGTTTAGGGGAATTCATCCCCTAAAATAACCCAAACCAATCAAACCTGATCAATGGAAGCTTCGCTTAACTCCTCATCCAGCCTGACCGCCTTGGGAAAGAGGACGTTGCGTTCGAGATGAATGTGCTTTCGCAGGTCTTCGACAAATTCCTTCAGGCTGTTCATTGCAATTTTAAAGGTAGGGCAACCTAGCAGTGACACCGAAAACCCTGAGGTCAACTCTTCCAGCCTTTGGGCCTGGGCCAGCAGGTGGTCCTGGCTGATCACCAGCTCCGGAATGAGGTCGCAAATCGTGAACCTGGACAGGGCAACCCGTTGGGCGGGATTCTGCTGCCTGGATAGTGCCCGGATTCGCGGGAAAAGGACAAGCTCCTCCTTTTCGGTCTCACGAATCAGCTGACCAGCAATGTTGCAGAAAATGGCCTCTGCTTCAGCCAGATGGGGGTGCTCCTTCCCGTGATCCCTTACCAGTATTTCGAGGTAATTGCGTAACGGAAGCTCGTGGTTCCTGACGTAGCCGTGATGAAACTCGATCAGGTGGTCGACCAGGTCGTGCATAGTCAGCTTGTTGTAAAGGTCCTGGATTGGATCCCGGCTGTCAAGCACATCCTGCAGTTCACACAGGAGTATCGACTCGTGCAGGCCCATCAGGCCGGCGGCCTCGGAAACGGTCATCCGGCCCAGCTGACACAGGTCGATTCCGCGCTTCTTAAACACTTCAGCCGCACGATGATCCTTGGCAACAATCGTGGTGACCGGTGTACGTTCGCTGATTTGCATTTAATTAGTAACGCCTGATGAACCTTTTTGTTAATTTTAAGGAATGAAATCTTCGAAGTTTCTGCTTAAAGAGGAGGATATTCGCGACCTCGTCACCGGATCGGGTTACAGCATCGTTTCCAACAAGATCACCGTGGATGGTCTTCCGGTGGGGTTTATGTACCGGGAGGAGCGGATGGACCCGGAGGATTCGGGATGGAGGTTCCTCTCCGGCACCGAAGATGAAGCGTACCTTGACGACGCAGACAACAGCAAGGCACTGGCAGTCAATGTGGTTGCCAATTATGACCCGGCCATCATCCCCTACCTGAAATCCAGGATCGGCACCGAACTCGAGCGCATCGAAGGCAGCGATGCCTTCGCCGAAATCGAATAGAAACGTTCTTCCACAGATGAACACAAATAATAACGAAGGGTATCAGGTATTAGGTATCAGGTATTAGGTATTAGGTATTAGGTATCAGGTATTAGGTATCAGGTATTAGTTGTCAGAGGGCAATGGCTGTCATTCCCGCGAAAGCGGGAACCCCTGGCCTCGGAGAGCCGGGTGTCAGGTCACTGGTCACCGGTCACTGGTCACTAATCAATCCATTCACGACATTCACGGCATTCACGACATTCACGACATTCACGACATTCACGACATGAAACCCACCCCCCTCCTCCTCCTCCTCCTCCTCCTCCCCGCTTCCCTGTTCGCACAGTGGTCGGGCGATATCCATCAGAACCGGAGCCTCGACAACCAAGTGACGGCCAAGGCCGGACTTTCCATTGTGCAGGATTCAAAAGGAGACAGTTACGTGCTATGGCTTGGAAAAACAGACCGCCATCACCTTTATGTCCAGCGGATCGACCGCTATGGGTATGTCAATTGGCCGATGCCGGCGGTCAAGCTGCCCGGATTTGCGGCAGATTACCCTAACCCGGCGCTATACTCTGCGGTGGCCGATACGGACGACAACCTGGTGATTGCGGTTGATTTCACGGACCCTTCGGATTCGACCGTTCGTGAGGTTCGGCTGGTCAAAATGGACGCCCAGGGGGGATTTCCCTGGGGGGAGACGGGAATCCGGATAAGGGACTCCCTGTTTCAGGTAGGTTTGCCGATGCTGGCGGTTGGTGCTGACGACAACCTGATCCTTGCCGTGGTTTGGGATCCCGATGCCCTCCAGGCGCAAGGCAGGGTCAACCAGGGCCTGGCATTTTTCAAGATCAAGCCGGACGGGGAGGTTCTGCCGGATCGCTTTGGGATCTCGTTTGTGTCCGATTCACTGGGCTGCGGCCGGCCCAACCTGTTCAACCAGCCTGACGGGTCCCTGATGGTGGCCTTCGAAGCGGCCCGGATGGATCCGGAGAACATGGCGGGATCTACGATCCATAAATATTTTGTCATGCTGCTGTCGGAGAGCCTGCAACCGATCTGGGATCAGCCGGTGAAGGTATTTGAGGGGTACAGCCGGTGGGGATCAATGAAATTCACGGCTACCCCTGCCGCGCCCGATGGATGCTACATCGGCACATCGACTTACTCCGGGGGACTTCTCGTCCAGAAAGTCTCCCGCACAGGTACCCTGGAATGGGGTGAGCAAGGTCACAACCTGCTCAACCTGAGTCCGATAACTGAATCTTATTCCGATCTGAGGCTGGGCGGGGTTACCACGGATGGCAACCTGGTGGTCTATTATCTGAAGAACGAACAGTCCGTCATAGGGCAGATGCTGTCGCCCGGAGGGTCCAAGATGTGGGGTGTGCAGGGCACGGCCCGGGCCCACGGAATCCGGAACCGGAACTTCGCCTGCCGGATGCACGGGGATCTCTCCTTTGTCTTGTTTGAAGCGGAGGTTTATGAACCATCCGAGAACAATGGCATCGCTGCCATGGCAATTAACTGGTGGGGAGATTATGCGTTTGAAAACGAAAGGGTTACCGTGTGCTCCAGTAATCTATCAAAAAGAGCAATTCTGTTAACCCCTTTTATCAACGATCAGGCGGTGGTGGCCTGGACGGAGAAGATCCACGACAACCACACATTGGTGAAGGTCCAGAACTTGACCACCCGGGGTGGGATCGGGCCTCAGGGCACCTATGCGGGTCAGCCGGCGGAGGCGACCGCCTCCTGCTTTGACGGCTATGACCCAGTCAGGGGACTACTTCGGCTGACCAACCTGAACGGAAATGAGGAACTGCAGGTTTTCAGTCCGACCGGAGCCTGCCTCTACCGCCGGCGCGCCACGGAGGTGCAGCACCTGGAGGGGCTTTCGAAGGGTCTTTACATATGGGTGTTGGTCAGGGATGGTAAAATGGCGGAACGTGGAAAGTTGGTATTTTAGCCGAAATTTCCAATGAATGAACCCGCTTTTACAACCCTTTACGGCACCCTTCGAGGCTCCGCCGTTCGATCGGATCCGGGAGGAGCACTACCTTCCCGCGATTGAGGATCTGATCCGTCAGGCTGAGCAGGAGATCAGCCTGATCACAGACAGCCCTGAGTCACCCACTTTCGCCAATACCATCGTCCCGCTTGAGCGATCGGGCGAGCGGCTCGGCATTATCTCCTCCATCCTGTTCAACCTCAACCACGCCGAAACGGGCGAATTGCTCCAAAGGGTGGCGCAGGAAGCCTCGCCGCTGCTGACGGAGTATTCCAACCGGCTGATGATGAATGAGGGACTGTTCGAGCGGGTGAGGGTGGTGCACGAGGGCACGGGGGCACAGGTGGTTGAGGAGGGAACGGTGTTGGGGAATTGGTACCGGGATTTTGTGCGGAACGGAGCGCTGTTGAAGGGGGATGATAAGAAGCGGTTTGCGGAGATCCGGACCCGCCTGGCGAAGCTGACGCTGGAGTTTGCCGATCATGTGCTGGCCGAAACGAACGATTTCGTCCTGCACATCACCGATGAGGAGGATTTGGAGGGTCTGCCCGGCTACGTCGTGGATACGGCAGCCCAGGAAGCCCGGGAGGCCGGAAAGGAAGGATGGGTTTTTTCGCTCCACGCGCCCAGTATGGTTCCTTTTATGAAGTTCTCCGCACGCCGGCACCTGAGGGAAAAGCTGCATCGGGCCTATGCTTTCCGTTGCAACCGGGGCAATGAACACGACAACAAGGAGCGGGTGCGGGAGATCGTCAACCTGCGACTTGAGCTGGCCAACCTGCTGGGATACCGGGAGTACGCCTCTTATAAGCTGGAGACCAAGATGGCGTTGAATACCGGCCGGGTGACCGACCTCCTCGAAAAGTTGCAC
>JAWOHI010000272.1:0-4032 GCA_046485255.1 Bacteroidales bacterium | reverse complement strand
GTAATTCGCATAAAGGAGTGTAATCTCATCATATTGCCCATTGGGCAGGAAAAGCAGGTAATTTCGGGGATCGGGATTGCTATGCCCGGCCAGTCCGTCAATGGCAACAACCAGCTTATGACGGACCAGGTTCTTTACGAAGCGCTCCTGGCAGGCACTCATCTTGTTTATCTGCCAGAGCAGCCGGATTTTTTCCAACAGTGGGAAAACCAGGTTATTAAAGGATTTCTCAAAACCCGACTTGAGAATGGAAGCATTTAAAAGGCGCTCGAACGCCTCTTCATCCAGCTCATTTGCCGCCTGGATCATCGAGGGGATCCATCCCTCATCCCCGTGCGGGTACTCCGAAAGTTTGGTTATCTCGTGGCTGATCGCCTCGTCGGTCATTTCAGCGATCAGCGAAATCTTGAATCCATTCCGGTTCAGGAAGACGATATTAAGAAGGCGTTGAAGGTCACTGTCGGAATAGAAACGGATATTGCTGCCGGTCCGCTCGGGGGAAATGATCCCGTAGCGTTTTTCCCACATCCGGATTGTTGGAGTTTTTACTCCGGTCAACCTTTCAAGATCTGTAATACTATACTTATTCGATTTCATCAGATTTGGAACCGACTGCTTAATACTGAGATTGTAACAAACCTGCGGCTATTTGGTTTAAATCCCGTCAGGCTTTGTATCGGGGTCCAATTGAGTGTTTCCCTTGTTGACAATGGGCAGTAATCCAAGGGCGATAACACCGATCACCACGACAAAGAGGGTGGTTGCCCCATAGAGGACGAAAGTCAGGAGCTGTCCGTCGGGTCGGCTTACCCCGTACATCACCAGTGTCTCAAGGGCAAAAAAGTGGTAAGTGCCTATTCCTCCCTGTACCGGCAGGACCATCCCGACACTGCCCATCACCAGGACAGCGAGCGAAACCATTGGGGAGAGGCCTGCAGTTGGCTCAAAAGCCATAACAATAAACCAGGTCATCAGGAAATAGCATCCATATATGCCGGTAGTCAGAAGGATGAAAAGCCACGGCTTTTTAAGGCGCATAACCGATCGGAGCCCGTCAACGAATTTGGCACCAAAGCCCCATATCTTGCTGAACAGTGGCATCTCCTTCAGTTTATTACGATTGAGCCAGATCAGGAGGACCGCCAGAAAGGCCAAGCCAGCCAGGAGGGCAATGATGGCGAATCCGGGGATATCCAGCTCCTTTCTTTCAAATCCCGCTCTTTCGGGGTAAAAAAATCCGGCCAGCATATTCCAGTCGGCCGCCAGGACTCCGATCATTAAAAAAGACAGAAACAGGACGTCGGCCACGCGTTCAACCACGACAGTACCCAGCAGGGAGCTAAAAGGTATACGCTCATATTTTTTCAGAATCCCGCATCGGCTCACCTCACCCAGGCGAGGGAGCGCGTAATTGGCCAGGTACATCACGAGTATGGAGAGAAACGTATTGAGCAGGCCGGGCTTGGTACCCAGCGGTTCAATCAGCATTTGCCAACGAATGGCCCTGAAGAGGTGGCTTAGGACTACCGCTCCAAAGGTAGCCAGGATCCAGCCAGGCTTGAACTGGGATAAGCCATTAAGTATCTGTGAGGGATTCTGGTCGCGGTACACCCAGAGAAAAAGCAAAAGCCCTGCGCCGAAGAAGACCAGGTACTTAAGTATGTTCAGGAAAATTTTCCTGATTCTGGATTGGCCCATTCGTGGTCAGAATTTCTCGTCGTAACGGGTCCAGAGCAGGTCGCCCAATTTCCAGGCCCTCTTAACCACCTCCGTACCCCAGGTTACCGTAAATTGGGTGAGCAGTTGCTTCCTGTCACGGACTGAGGCGGCCAGCAAAGCAGCTTCTTCAATTTCACGGGTTCGCCGAAAAATCTCCTTTTGGAGGGGCAGCCATTCGGCATCGACATCCTTCCGCATATCACCCCACCGCTGCGCGGCCAGGGTGCTCAAGCGGTTGAACGCCCACCAGGCCGATTCGGTCGAGTAGCCGGTAACCCTGCCATCCACCTTGTAGGACTGCGGCAGGTCGGTCACCCCTGCGAAAATGGGGATATAAACTGAGGTGGCCACATTGTCCAGTGCCATCCAGGTCACCCCGCCAACCTCGTCGGGCAGCCAGTCGCGGCACTGGATGATGGTGGCATACATCGTATACCACCTGGCAATGGTCCGCTCCCCCAGCCAGCCCCATCCTCCGTTGATCTTGAACACCTTATTCATATCGTAGGGCATAAACGGGTTGGCCATCGGTGAAATGACTGTTTTGCCCTCATCGTCCGTGACGGTAATGTCCTTGATGAAATTGAAATCGGTGCCTTCGTAATAATCCTTGAAAATCGTGATCAGCTGGTCGAGGGTGACCGGTTGATCCGGCTTGACTGAAAAGGGGTAGTTCTCTGCGTTCGGATCCAGCTTGAGCGAGGGGGCAACCAGGTCAAAAACCCGCCACTCCCGACGTCTGGCAGCCAGACTGGTCCTGCTCTCCGGAGCATAGGCGTAGCAGAACCGGAATGGTTCGTTCTCATTCCACCATCCATTTTCCCTCGCCACATCGTAAATATTATCCGAGGCCCTGAAATGATTCGGATCGCCGAGGTTGATCTCCTTAATGGTACTGGCGTTGGCATTCACCGACAGGTGATCATCCGGGACCCGCTGGGCGGCCCAAACTGCGCCTTTCCGGCCTTGCCCGGGGCCAACGATCTCCAAATGCCACACCTCTTTTTTATCGGCTATGGTCAGGCACTCCCCGGCATCGATCCATCCATATTCGGCCAGCACAAATTCGGCAAGGTCAAGGGCTTCCCTAGCCGTCTTGCACCGCTCCATCATGAGCCTGATAAGATCCTGGCAATCAACAAGACCCTGATCCGTTCTCAACTCGGGTCGCCCGCCGAAAGTGGACTCCCCCACCCCCAGCTGGTACTCATTCATACAGGGGTAGGCCGAATTGATGTATCCGAAGGTTTTAGGAATTTGCGGAATTTCACCCGTTTTCAGATAGGCATAGGTGGGCATTGCCTTAGAGTCATCGTTCACCCTGCGGTACATCGTGACGGTTGAGCCTTTGGCGTGATCGAGGGGCGGAGTGATCTCAATGGCTGAACTGGTGCGGTGGCTGTCATCGGTGTGGGATGTGATCACCGATCCATCGGCAGTGGCCCGCTTGCCAACTGTAATGCTGGTGCATCCGTCGGGAAACCCGCCTACCCAATCGGCCTTGGAAAACTCCTGCGCTCCCAGGCCGACCGAAGCGGCCGTGGCGAAGGCCAGCAGCAACACTCTTTTTCTCATTGAACCAGGAATTAATTCCACCAAAATTAAAAAAAAGCGGCTAATCACCATTAACCGGATGGTGGCGCATACTCCTGATCAGGACCCAAACCGATGCCAGCAAGGCAGCCATTGCAAAGACAAAAGTCCAGGTCAACCCGAGGAGTTGATAAAGCAACACCCCCAGGATGGGACCGTAAACCCCGCGTATTCCAGTCATTGTCAAATGAATAGACTGATATTCGGCCGCTTCTTCAGGTTTACTGAAGTAGGCCGAGCCGATGTACCACAATAGGGACATCGTAGCGGCAAAGACGGCGTGCGAAAGAAAGGCAGGGATCAGCATATAGTACAACTGAATCCCAAAAATCGTCACGTGGCCAGGCAGGTATTGGGTCAGCATCAGGAAGAACAGGTAGAAAAACAATGACAGGAAAGTATAGACCCCGAACTTCCTCGGATCGATCTTGCCAATCAACCTGCCAAAGAAAGGCAACAGGGCAATGGAGATCAGGTTATATGAATTCTTATAGAAAGCCACTGATGAGTAGCTCAGATTCAGGACTTTGTCAAAAAAGATCGTGATGACGGCGATGGTGGTCATCCAGGCAAAGCCGTAAAGGGCGAATCCGGTCTCAAAGTCGCGGTAAGGTTTGTTCGAACGGAATATCCGCATCATACTGGCTACCGAAGTTGCTACCGACTTCCAGAATCCTGAGGACTCGGCCTCAACAGGGAGCGCCTAGTGGGGAATCCTGC
>JAWOHI010000162.1:0-6255 GCA_046485255.1 Bacteroidales bacterium | reverse complement strand
AAGACGGTAATCACGGGCGGAGTTCTGGAAGCGGAGTGTGCCGAGCTGCTCACCCGCTTTTTTGGCAGCAAGCGATAGCCTGTTTTATCCTCAAGCGGTTTTTTTGGATTGATACCCAAAACATTGTAAATTGGGGTTATGAAACCTAACCTTAGCAACCTGATTTGGGCGGTGTTGCTGCTTTTGATGTCCTCCTGCGCTTATACCCCAAGGATCCGGGGACCGGGCGGGCAGGCCTTGCCGGGGAGCATCGCCACAATGGAGTGGGCCGAGATCGGCGGGATCCGTCAGTCGTTCCTGATCCGGGGCAACGACACGGCCAATCCGGTACTGATTTACATCCACGGCGGACCCGGAAAAGGGGAGATGCCGCTTATCAGCTCCTACAACCGGGCACTCGAGGAGCATTTTACGGTGGTTACCTGGGATCAGCGGGGGGCAGGCCGGAGCAACCGTTTGTTCCGGCCGGTTCGTGACTTTTCGCTTGAGAGTTACCTGACCGATGTACACGAAGCCACCCAGTATGCCTTATCCAGATTAAACAAGGAGAAGGCCTTCCTGATGGGCCACTCCTGGGGGGCGATGCTCGGAATCCAGGTGGTCTACCGGCACCCCGACGATTATTACGCTTTTGTCGCCATCGGGCAGCCCGTCGGGATGTGGGAGAACATCGTGCTGGCCTACCGGAAGGCGCTTGCTTTTGCTCACGAAACGGGAAACCGCAAGGTGATCCGGAAACTGGAGAAAAGTGGCATTGACGGGTCCAACCTGAAGGATTGTCCCCGCCGCGACATCACCTATGTCAGAAAGTTCATCAACAGCCACACCCCCAACCGGATCGACAACGGCATCTATGGCAGGCTGGTCTGGCGGTCGATCTGGTCGACCGAGTACTCCTGGCCGGACGTGGCCCGCTACCTGCTGGGGGTCAGCAGCGCAATGGGTTTTTTAAACCAGAACGACATTGAGACCATCGATATGTATAAGCTGGTGCCGGAGCTTAAGGTCCCCTATGTCATCATCGCCGGCATTCAGGATGTGTTTACCGACCTCGACCTGACCCGGGCCTATTTTGATTTTGTTAAGGCTCCGTACAAGGCTTTCCACGTGTTTGAGCAATCGACGCATCATCCTCCCTACGAGGAGCCGCAGAAATTCAACCAGATCCTGATCCGGGAAGTCAGGCCGGTAGGCCTCGGCCTTGAACCAATCCTTTTTTGATTTGTTTGAAGGATATGGGAAAGGATTGGTATTCGCTCCGGAAGCAGTATGGCCGGGGCAGGCTGGATGAATCACTGGTTGACCCAAATCCAATCGCTCAATTGGAGGGTTGGGTTGGAGACGCTCTGGCTGCCCGGTGCCCTGAGCCGACCGCGATGGTGCTGTCTACCGCCGGAAGCGGTGGTAAGCCCTCCTCGCGGGCTTTGTTGATGAAGGGACTGGATGCCGGCGGGATCCTCTTCTTTACCAACTATGAGAGTCGAAAGGGGTTGGAGCTGGCCGCAAACCCTTCCGCTTCCCTTCTCTTTTTCTGGCCTGGTTTGGAGAGACAGGTGCGGGTGGAGGGGACGGTGTTCAGGACAGAGCCTGCGGAATCCGACGCCTATTTCCGGTCAAGGCCCCTGGAGAGCCGGCTCAGTGCCATTATCTCGCCTCAGAGCCGGGAGGTGCCTGACCGGCTCTGGCTGGAGCAAAAGAGGAGCCAGGAAGGGCAGCGGGCTCAGGCGGAGCAGGGAATCCGCCCTCCTCACTGGGGGGGATGCCGCCTTGTGCCGGACTATTTTGAGTTCTGGCAGGGCAGGGCCGACCGTCTGCACGATCGCGTCTGTTATGAAAAGGCTGGTGCGGGGTGGCGCATTTTCAGGCTTGCTCCGTGATGAGCTCAGCCGGAACCCCTTTCAAGGTAGCCTGGGTACAGCTCCGGATCTTCACCCTGACCCGGTCGCCCGCCTGATACCCGGCCCTCGGAAAGACCACCACCTTGTTCTGTTCGGTTCGTCCATACAGGTGATCTTCGGATTTCTTGCTAATGCCCTCGGCCAGAACTTCAAAGGTCTTGCCAATGTCCGCCCGGTTGCTTGCCAGGCCGATTTTTCCCTGAAGGTCGATGATTTCGCGCAGGCGTTGCGATTTCACCTCCTCAGGCACATCATCCCCGAGATGCTCGGCGGCATAGGTGCCGGGGCGTTCCGAATACTTGAACATAAAGGCAAAATCGAACCTGACCTCCTGCAGCAGGCTCAGCGTCTCCAAGTGATCGTCGTCCGTTTCGCCGGGGAAACCGCAAAAAACATCGGTTGAGACCCCGCACTCGGGAATGATGTCCCGGATGGCCCTGATACGGCCGAGGTACTGCTCGCGGTCATACTTCCGGTTCATCCTTTTGAGGACCTGGCTGCTGCCGGATTGCACGGGGAGGTGGATGTGCCTGCAAATGTTATGGTGGCGGGCGATAACCCGAAGGGTTTCGTCCGACATATCCTTGGGGTGGGATGTCGTAAAGCGAATCCGCATATCGGGAATGGCCAGGGCCGCCGCCTCCAGCAGCCGCGCGAAATCCCAGGATCCGCTGTCAGGATGATCCGCTGATCCGGATTCCCACTTGAACGAGTTCACGTTCTGTCCCAGCAGGGTGAGTTCCTTATAGCCCCTGGATTCCAGGTCCCTGACTTCAGACAGGATATCCTGGGGGTTTCGGCTTCGCTCGCGTCCGCGGGTATAGGGAACAATGCAATAGGTGCAAAAATTGTTGCACCCCCTGGTGATGGACACGAAGCCAGAGATTCCGTTGCTTTCAAGCCTTTCGGGACAGATGCCCGCGTAGGTCTCTTCGGTGCTCAGGTCGACGTTGATCGCCGGGCCACCCGCTTCCAACCCTTTAAGCAGTCGGGGCAGGGACCGGTAAGAATCGGGTCCGGCCACCAGGTTGACTCCGTGTTTGGCGATCAGCTCTTCCTGCACCCGTTCGGCCATACAGCCCAGGACCCCGATCACCAGGCGGGGATTCGACTTCCTCAGTTGCCGGAATGCGGCCAGACGGCCGTAGATCCGGGTTTCGGCGTTCTCCCTGACCGAGCAGGTATTCACCAGGATTACGTCGGCCGACTGCATCTCATTGGTGATTTCATAACCTTCCCCGACCAGAATGGAGGCCACCGTTTCACTATCGGCCACGTTCATCTGGCAACCATAAGTTTCTATGTAGAGGCGTCCGGCCATACTGCATCCTTTTGAGTGGCTGCAAAGATAAGCGATAAAAATTAGTACCTTTGGCGCATCAAAAGTAAAACCGATCCGGGAGAATGGTTACTGGTCCAGCGGGTAGTAAGTTGTTTGCAGTGAGGAAGTTGCTTGTGCTTGTCCTGCTTTCCTCCGGGCTGATCCTGCCCTGGTCGCTGCCAGCACAGGAGATCGTGTCTCCCCCCGACTCCTCCCATTTGATCATTCACCGCCTGGAGACGGGGAAGCACCCCGGCAAGGTAACCCTGAACCAGGATCCGCGGTTGACGCAGATCCTCCGCCGGCATTTCGAATACAACAAGACGGCGGGTGGGCCCGGGTGGAGGCTATTGATATACAAGGGCAAGGGCAGAAGTGAGGCTTTTAATGCCCAGGCCACCTTCCTGGAGTATTTCAACAACCTGAGCCTGAAGGTGGACATCCATTACGAGGAACCGGATTTCATCACCCTGGTCGGATCGTTCCGCACCCGGGAGGAGGCTTTCCGGTTCAAACAGATCCTGAACAGCCGGTTTCCTTCCTCCTATCCCGTTCCTGCTACAATCTTCATTGACTGATTGTTGGCTGAAATGAACTTGCATTCACACCCAGAAACCATTAAATGAGCGACTCAATCAAGCACGAGTGCGGAGTGGCATTGATCCGGCTCCTGAAACCGGTCGGGTACTATCAGGAGAAATATGGTACCTGGAGGTACGGGCTCAACAAGCTATACCTGCTGCTGGAGAAACAGCACAACCGGGGCCAGGATGGTGCGGGCATCGCTAACCTGAAGCTGCACCTTGACCCGGGCGCTCCCTATATTTACCGCCATCGGTCGAACCAGCGGGAGCCGATCCGGCATATTTTCGAGATGGCTCACGAACAGATGGCCCGGGCATTGGACAAGTTCCCGGAGGCGATGAATGACAGCGAGCCGGCGTATCAGCACGTGCCGTTTTCGGGCGAAATATTTCTTGGGCACCTGCGTTATGGCACCTACGGGCGCAACAGCCTGGATGCGGTTCATCCGGTGATCAGGGCCAACAACTGGAAATCGAGGAGCCTGGTGCTGGCAGGAAATTTCAACCTGACCAACGTGGATGAGTTGTACCAGTCGCTTTTGAATATTGGTCAGCATCCGGTTGATTATTCCGACACGGTGACCATTCTCGAGCGGGTAGGCCATTTCCTTGATGTGGAGGTGGAAACGCTATACCGGAGATTCAAGGCGGAGGGATATGGCAAATCGGAGATCACCCCGCTGATCGCTTCCCACCTCAACCTGGCCAAGATCCTTGCCCGGGCGAGCAAGAAGTGGGACGGGGGCTATGTGATTGCCGGAATGACCGGTCAGGGGGACTCCTTTGTGATGCGTGACCCCTGGGGCATACGGCCTGTTTACATCTACCGGGACGAGGAAGTCGTGGTTGCCGCCAGTGAGCGCCCGGTGATTCAAACGGTCTTCAATGTGGAGTCGGGCCTGGTGAGGGAACTGGAGCCCGGCCACGCCCTCATCGTCAATCGTGACGGCCGCATCCACGAGGAGGAGGTGAGGGAGGCGCTGACCCGGCGCTCCTGCTCCTTTGAGCGGATCTATTTTTCCAGGGGCTCGGACGAGTCGATCTACCGGGAGCGGAAAATGCTCGGGCGGTTACTGGTTCCCAGTCTGTTGGAGGAGCTTGGCGGCGACCTGGCGAACACCGTTTTCTCCTATATCCCCAATACGGCCGAGTCGGCTTTCTATGGAATGGTGGAGGGGCTCGACGACCATCTGCTTGGTATCAAGAAAAAGGGTATCAGTGAAGGCGTTAGCGGTGAAGCGCTCGACCGGCTGCTTGAAATGAAGCCCAGGGTGGAAAAGATAGCCATCAAGGATGCCAAGCTGAGGACCTTCATCACCCAGGATCAGGACCGTGAAGACCTGGTGGCTCACGTTTACGACATCACTTACGGAACCGTACGCAAGGGGATCGACAACCTGGTGGTGATCGATGACTCGATCGTGAGGGGCACGACACTCAAACGGAGCATCATCAGGATCCTGGACCGCCTCGGACCCAGGCGGATACTGATTGTCTCCTCGTCGCCGCAGATCCGGTACCCCGACTGTTACGGGATCGATATGGCCAAGCTGGGCGACTTCATTGCTTTCAGGGCAGCCATCGAATTATTGCAGGTGCGGGGGATGGAGGGACTGATTCGCGAGGTTTATGACAAGTGCCTGACCGACCGCTCGAAACCGAAGGAGGAGATACCCAACCACGTCAGGGAGATCTACCGGCCTTTCACCGATCGGGAGATTTCGGAACAGATTGCCCGAATGATCCACACCCGGGAGATCCGGGCTGAGATCCGGATTCTTTACCAGACGGTCGAAAATCTTCACCAGGCTTGCCCTGACGATCTGGGCGACTGGTATTTCACCGGGGATTACCCCACTCCGGGCGGCAACAAGGTGGCCAACCAGTCCTTCATCAATTACTTTGAAGGCCGTGACGAGCGCGGCTACTGATCCTCACGGTCACCTGAACCACCCTTTTTGAGTTTGCGGGCCTGGTGGATGCCCTCCCTGAACAATTGCGGATAGCGTATCCGGATGTGCCTTAGGTGAAGCGGCCTGATCCTGAGCATATCACGAATGTATGAGACGAAGTGCCTCCTGACCTTATCCTCGTAAATATCCGAAATAGTGATCAGGATGCCGGTCTCCTCAACCATTCCAAACTCGTCGTTGATTGCAGTCCCGAAGGTTTTCATCGTTGGGGAGATGCTCATATAGGAATTAATCAGGGGAGGAATGCGCAGGCCCAGAGCCCTGATCTCCTTCGACAGGATCTTATAGTCCTCTTCGTAAGATTTTCCGTTAAGCACCGAGGCGTAAGTCTCCAGTTCGGCAGGGGTGATCAGCGGCCTGATGGGGGTTACCAGCTGGTCGGGGTCGGGAGTTGGGCCTCGGTTTTGTAGGCCTCGGTGGAGAAGGTCATCCACTTGGCAAACTGATAGGCCTCTTCCATATTAGCGGCGGTCTGGGAG
>JAWOHI010000089.1:0-4090 GCA_046485255.1 Bacteroidales bacterium | reverse complement strand
CCAGGATTTCATCTTTGGTATAGCGGCGCTCCAATTGGAAGGCCAGGATGGCCTCTTTGATCTTGCGTGATGCCCTGGATACCTATGACCAGGTGCTGGAGATCATCGGCGACATCTGCGAGAACACCATCGCTCCCAATGCTGAATCGATCGATCGGGAAGGCCCCCACCTGGTAGGCAACCGGGTTGAGTACGCCCGCGGCACGCAGGAAAACCTGGATGTACTGACTCAGGCTGGATTGATCGGTATGTCGCTTCCCCGGAAGTATGGCGGGCTTAATTTTCCCGTAACACCCTATGTTATTGCGGCCGAGCTGGTTTCGCGTGCCGATGCCGGTTTTGCCAACATATGGGGCTTGCAGGATTGTGCCGAGACGATCCACGAGTTTGCCTCGGAAGAGGTCAAGGATAGCTACCTTCCACGTTTTCAGGATGGTGCAACGGCAGCAATGGATCTCACCGAGCCGGATGCCGGATCCGACCTTCAGGCTGTCCAGTTAAAAGCCCATTTTGATGAGAAAAGGGGAACCTGGCTGCTGAATGGCGTCAAGAGGTTCATAACCAACGGAGACGCCGATGTGTCTCTGGTATTGGCACGATCGGAGGAGGGGACTACCGATGGCCGCGGGCTATCACTGTTTGTCCACGATCGAAACAAGGGCGGGCTGATTGTCAGGAGGATCGAGAACAAGATGGGGATCAAGGGATCCCCAACCTGCGAACTGGTTTTCAAGGATGCGCCCGCCGAGCTGATCGGAGACCGCCGGATGGGATTGATCAAGTATGTGATGTCGCTGATGAACTCGGCCAGGCTGGGCATCGGTGCCCAGTCGGTTGGAATTGCTGAGGCCGCCTACCGCGAGGCGATCAAGTACGCGAATGAGCGTGAACAGTTTGGCAAGCCAATCATCCAATTCCCAGCGGTTTACGAGATGCTGACCCTGATGCGGGTCAAACTGCAGGCCAGTAGGGTCTTGCTGTATGAAACTGCCCGATATGTTGATGTTTACAAAGCCTATAACTTCATTGCCGAGGAACGCAAGCTGGAAAAGGAGGAGCGCGAGGAGCAGAAGTATTACCAGAGGCTGGCCGATGTATTCACCCCACTGGTCAAACTGATGTCGAGCGAATATTGCAACCAGATTGCCTACGATGCCATTCAGGTCCACGGTGGTACCGGGTTTATGAAGGATTTTCCGGTTGAGCGCATCTACCGCGACGCGCGAATCACCTCCATTTATGAGGGAACCAGTCAGTTGCAGGTAGTGGCAGCCATCCGCGGCGTAACCACCGGTACCTACCTGTCGAGGATCAGGGAGTATGACAGTGTCCGGGTTGGGGCCGATCAGGAAGAGCTTAAGAAGCGCCTCTCCGAGATGACCGCTGAGTTTGAAATGGCCGTTCATAAGTCTCAGAAGGCTAACGAGGGAGAGTACTTTGATTTTCACTCCCGCCGGTTGGTGGAAATGGCCGGGCATATCATTATGGGTTACCTCCTGGTTATTGATGCCGAAAGGGATCCTTCCCTGAAAGAATCGGCCAGGGTGTGGGTTCAGCGGGCCCAGTCGTGGAACCGTGAAAGGATGCTGCTGATCCATCAGTTCGAACCAAACGATTTGCCCCTCTATAAGACTCAGTTGGGTTGATTAATTTCTAATGAGCCACAGGATCGGTTTTATCGGCGCCGGAAGGGTTGCCTGGTTGCTGGCCCCGGCGTTTCAGGCTGCAGGCCACCAGGTTGGCCAGGTGATCAGCCGATCGGCCATCTCCGCCGGTAAGCTGGGGGAGCGTCTGCATTGCCGCCACAGTAACCGGATCACCGACCTGGACAAGGAGCTGGAGGTTATTTTTCTGACGGTGCCCGATCAGGTGCTCACGGAGGTGATCAACGATATCAGCGATTACCGGGGATTGGTGGTCCATACCAGCGGAACTTTTTCCTCACTCAATTTCGCCTGCCAAAAGTACCGATACGGCTATCTTTACCCACTGCAAACCTTTACGGTAGGAAGACCCATCGACCTGTCCGATGTGCCGGTCTTCATCGAAGGGTCGGACCCCGAGTCGGCAGAAAAGATCCAACAATTGGCGAAATGCCTGACCAACAACATTTTTACGGTCTCTCACGACGAAAAAAGGCGCCTTCACCTGGCCGCCGTATGGGCGAGCAACTTCACCAACCACCTGTTGGCAGTCGCTTTCCGGTTGATGGGCGACAAGGGACTGCCTCGCGAATGGCTTTACCCGCTCATCAGGGAAACCTTTGAGAAAGCGCTGGCGGTGGGTCCCGAGCGATCCCAGACAGGACCTGCTGCAAGACAGGATGAGCTGACCATCAGGAAACAGATGCATCAACTATCTTCATCCCCTGAACTGCAAGAGTTGTACCGGCAGTTAAGCGATTCCATATTGAGACAAGTCACATCTAATCTCCCGGGCAAGTAATGAACTATTTCAAGGAAGACCTGCGCCGTATCAGGGCCTTCGTTTTTGATGTGGATGGGGTGATATCCCCTAATGAGGTGGTGTTGCACCCCTCGGGCGATATGATGAGGACCGTGAGCACCCGTGACGGGTTCGCCATACAGATGGCCCTGAAGAGGGGATTTAAGGTGGCCATCATTACCGGGGCCCGCTCCGAGTCGATCCGGAAGCGGTTTACCGATCTCGGTGACGTGGCCGTTTACCTGGCCTCCGCAGACAAGGTGGCCGACCTGAACGACTTCATTACACGGCAGGGTGTTTCTGCCGACCAGATACTCTATATGGGCGACGACCTTCCCGATTACGAGGTTATGAGGCTCGTGGGCATACCCACCTGTCCGAGCGATGCAGTTCCTGATATCCAGTCGATTGCACTTTATATTTCAAACCTGCCGGGCGGTTCAGGGTGTGTTCGGGACATCATAGAGCAGGTGATGCGGGCTCAGGGTTGCTGGCCTGTATTTGACTAACCGGATCGTCATGAAAGATTTCCTCATCCATTTGGCAAAATACCGGTTGTTCCTGGCCTCACGTTCCCCAAGAAGGCAGCGATTGCTGACCGAAATGGGCCTTCCGTTTCAGGTTTGGCTCAAGGAAGAGACCGACGAGCAGTATCCGGCCGGGATGGATCCATTGGATGTGGCTCTTTATCTGGCCCGGCAAAAAGCCCAGCCCTATCTCCCGGAATTATCTGAAGGAGATGTCCTGATCACCGCCGATACCCTGGTGGTGTTGGATGGGGCTATCCTGGGCAAACCAACCGATCGTGAAGACGCTATCCGGATCCTGTCGGGCCTCTCCGGCAATCCCCACGAGGTGATCACCGGTGTCGGACTCTGGTCCAAAAGTGCCGAGAGGCTATTTGAAGCCCGGACAAAGGTTTGGTTTGATAACCTGTCTATCAAGGAGATTGAAGAATATGTCGATACCTGCAAGCCTTTCGACAAGGCGGGTGCCTATGGCATCCAGGAGTGGATTGGTTTTGTCGGGATTGAGCGGATCGAGGGTTCTTTTTATAATGTAATGGGCCTTCCGATCCATCGATTGTACCGGGAACTGCAAAAATTTACCAAATTTAGGTCTTAAAAATAGTTTGCCATGAACCGAATGAAAAAGACGCTGGCCCTGTTGCTTATCCTGGTCCTGGCCACCGGGAGGCTCCTCCTTGCCGAAGAGGGGATGTGGATCCCGCTACTCCTTGAAAAGTACAAGATTGCCGATATGCAGAAGGCCGGTTTCAGGCTCACTGCAGAAGATATCTACTCCGTCAACCAGGCATCGATGAAGGATGCTGTGGTTATTTTCGGCGGAGGGTGTACGGGAGAATTGATCTCCGCCGAAGGGTTGCTCATCACCAACCACCATTGCGGGTATGGCACGATCCAACGGCACAGTACGGTTGAGAACGACTACCTGACGGATGGTTTCTGGGCTATGTCGCGCGCGGAGGAGCTACCCAGCCCGGGTCTTTCGGTTACCTTCCTGGTGCGCATCGAGGATGTGACCGGCAAGTGCCTGGCGGGGGTCTCTGAGTCGATGACCGCCCAGGAGAGGGACCGGCTTATTGCGGCCAATACCAGGAAGATACAGGATGAGGCTACCAGCG
>JAWOHI010000065.1:0-10999 GCA_046485255.1 Bacteroidales bacterium | reverse complement strand
CCTGGGTGTTCGTGGCACTTCGTTGAGATAGACAATGATGGCAATGCCGGTCATCGCAAACAGGAGGGTCACGATCCAGAAACCTTTCTTCTCCCGCCTGAAGAAGAACCAGGCCCCGATCAGCCCGAGGATCAGGGGGATGGCGTAGTATTTGTTCCGCCCCTTGTTCTCGGTCACGCTCCGCGGCAGGTTATCCTGCGGACCGAGCCGCACGGCGTCGATAAACTTGATGCCGGTGATCCAGTTGCCGTTGCGGATATCTCCAAAACCCTGCTCGTCGTTCTGCCGGCCGGAGAAGTTCCACATAAAATATCGGAAGTACATATGGCCCAGCTGGTAATTGAAGAAAAAACGCAGGTTTTCGGCGAAAGTGGGCACGTTCCGGACTTCATTCTGGCCGTCCATTCCCTGCACGGTGACAGGCCTTCCCTTCACTTTGCCCCAGTTTCTGTAATCCTGGGCGTACTTGGGGTCCTGGCTGTTATACATCCGGGGGAAGAAGGTCATGAACCGCTTGTCGAAGATGTATTTGGTCCGGGTGTCGGCCACGGCATATTTGCCATCCTTTTTGTAGTAGATCTTTTTACCGTCCTTGTAATCCTCGATGGGGGCGTTGTAGTACTCGCCATAGAGCAGTGGCCGCTGACCGTATACTTCGCGGTTCACGTAGGACAGGAGGCTCAGGGTGTTATCCGGATTGTTCTCGTCCAATGGCGGATTGGCCAGCGACCGGATCGGGATGACCAGGATGGAGGAGTATCCGATCATGATGAAGGTGATCATCAGGAAGACGGTGTTCAACGGGAGGGTTTTCAGGATCACCTTGCCGGTCTGCTGGCTCCGGATGATTGCGAAGGCGAGGCCGGCGATCAGGAGAATGGAAAAAATGAAGAATCCGAAATTATACGGGAGGCCCACCGCATTCACGAAGAACAGCTCGAACCAGGAGGCGGCCTTGATGGTCAGCTGGATCACCACGTAAAGGAGGATTGCCAGCAATGCAACCGAAGAGAGGAGGGCGGTGATCACTCCCTTCCGGGTAACCGGATATCTTTTATAGTAGTAAACCAGGACGATGGCCGGCACGGCGAGCAGGTTCAGGATGTGCACCCCGATGGAGAGCCCCATCAGGTATGCGATCAGGAGCAGCCACCGGTCGCTTCCCGGCTCGTCGGCCACGCTTTCCCACTTGAGGATGGCCCAGAAGACGGCGGCGGTGAACAGGGAGGACATCGCGTACACTTCGGCCTCCACGGCACTGAACCAGAACGAGTCGGTGAAAGTGTAGGCCAGTGCTCCAACGATCCCGGCACCCATAATGGCCATCAGCTGGCCTTTTGACAGGTCGGTGCCCTTTTCGAAAAGCCTGCGGGCCAGGTGGGTGATCGACCAGAACAGGAACAGGATGGTAAAGGCCGAGGCCAGCGCCGACATCACGTTCATCGTTTTCGCGACGACAAGGCCGTTGCCGAAGGCAAAGAGGGAGAAGAACTTGCCCAGCAGCATCCAGAAAGATGCCCCTGGCGGGTGCCCGATCTCCATATTACTTGCTGTGGCGATAAATTCACCGCAATCCCAGAAGGAAGCCGTTGGTTCGATGGTCATCAGATAAACCAGCGAAGCGATGGCGAATACCACCCAGCCGGTGATGTTGTTGATCCGGTTGAAATTCATTGTTGTCCTGTTTGTATGACGATAAAAACTTTGCGGAGCGCAAGTTAAAAAAGATTTCCCTGATCTTCTGCCAGTCCCGATTCATAAACCGCATCAACCAGCAGCTCCCTGCCGTTGGATGCCTCCACCGCGAGGTGGTCGCACCGCTCGTTTTCCACGTGATCGGAATGCCCCTTGATCCACACAAAGCGGACCCGGTGACGCCGGTACACTTCCAGGAATCGCTTCCAGAGATCAGGGTTCTTCTTTTTTTTGAATTGGTTGCGCTCCCAGGTGAAGAGCCAACCTTTTTCCACCGCATCGGCCACGTAGCGCGAATCGGTATAGACGATCACCTCCCGGTTCTCCTTTTTCAGCGCTTCGAGCCCCACGATGACAGCCAGCAGCTCCATCCGGTTGTTGGTGGTCAGGCGGTATCCGGCCGACAGCTCCTTGCGGTGGTCACCTGCCTGCAGGACCACGCCGTATCCTCCCGGCCCCGGATTCCCCCGTGCCGCCCCATCTGTATGAATGATTATCTGCATTATGCCCCTGTGCCCCTGTGCCCTATATCTTAATCCCCGTATTGGCCACAAACAGCTTGATGGCGATGGCCAGCAGGATGATGCCGAAAAATTTCTTCAGGATCATCAGGCCGGTGGGGCCGAGGAATCGTTCGAAGCGATAGGTTGCCTTTAACACGATATAGACCACCACCATATTGAGAACCAGGGCGATGATGATATTGATGTAATCGTATTGCGATCGGAGGGAGATCAGGGTGGTGATGGATCCGGCGCCGGCGATCAGGGGGAAGGCGATGGGTACGATGGAGGCACCTTCGGGGGCGTCATTTTTGAAAAATTCGTGTCCGAGCACCATTTCGAGTGCCAGGATGAAGATGATGAAGGAGCCGGCGATGGCGAAGGAGGAGACATCCACTCCAAAGAGTCCGAGCATCTGCTCTCCCACGAACAGGAAGGCGAGAAAGACGGCCAGGGACACGAGGGTCGCCTGGCCGGCTTTGATCTTGCCTCCTTTATGCTTGATGCTCAATATAATGGGTATGCTGCCGAGAATGTCGATCACGGCAAACATCACCATAAAGATGGAAAGGATATCCAGCAGGTTGATTCTCATAACCCCTCTCCCTCAACCCAATCTTAAATCTCTATTCTTAAATCTCTATTCTTTAATCTTTTATCCTCTTTAGTATGCCAGGCTCATCTCGTCCACCAGGTGTTTGGCCCCGGCATATTTGTCCATAATGAAGAGGACATAGCGGATATCAACATTGATGGTGCGCTGCAGGTCGGGTTCGAAGGCGATGTCGCCGCTCATTGCTTCCCAGTTGCCGTCGAAGGCCAGTCCGATCAGTTCGCCCTTGGCGTTGAGGACCGGTGATCCGGAGTTGCCGCCGGTGATGTCGTTGTTTGAGATGAAGCAGACCTTCATCACATCACCCTCGCCATAGATGCCGTAATCCTTGGCATTGTAAAGTTCCTTGAGTTTGGAGGGCACGTCGAATTCCCAATCGCCCGGGACCTCTTTCTGCATCACTCCCTCGAGGGTGGTATAGTACTTGTAGACTACGGCATCCTGTGGCTCATAGGAGAGGACGGATCCGTAGGTCATTCTCATCGTTGAGTTGGCATCGGGGTAGAAGACCCGGTCTTTCTGCATACTCATCAGTCCGTCGATCCAGAGCCGCTGTCCGCGGGCCAGGTCGGTGCTGTGTTTGCCGAGTTCGCCCCTGACTTCGCCCGATTTCTTGTTGATGGAGCGTGCGGCGATCACGGCGAGGTCCTTGTCGAGCACTTTTTTGCTGGGGTTGTCAAGGAAGGCGGTCAGCTTGTTCTGGTCGCAGAAGAGGGAGGTTTCGAACATCTTGTCGACGAACAGTTTCACGTCGCCCTTGTATTTTTTGGCAATCAGCTCATAGATATCCGGTTGGAACTGCGGATCGATATCTTCGGCGAAGACCTTGAACATAGCGATGGTGATTTTATGGTCGGTCGATTTGTTGTAATCCTTGAAGAATCCATCCAGGTTTCTCTTGAATCGGGCGGCTGATTCCTTGATCTTGGCCGGGTCGGTTTCGGAGCTGAAGATGCTGGAGAGGGCCCCATCGAGCTGGCTGGCGAAGCTGATGATCTCGGTGCCTCGCTGCAGGCTTTCCGAGTAGTACTGGTTCACGTGGTTATGGGTTGCCCTACCTTCGAGAGCGTTTTTAATCAGGGGGAGTGCCTGGCCATATTTTTTCTGCAGGCCGGCATCCTGGGCGATCCACTTGTTAAACTGATCTTCCAGTTCCCGTTTTTTATCAGCCACCTTCATCCGCTTGAGGCTGCCGGCCTGGCCGATCGAGAACTTGTAGTAGTTAGTTGATCCTGAGTATTTTGATGAATACTGGATTTTGACTTTCTGATCGGCGAGCATATCGGCGAGCATAATTTCCTGCCGGATGTTGCGGATCTTGATGCGGTTGGGGTGGAGATATTTCAGCACGTCATCCACCTCGTAGGAGGTCATATAGCGGGTGGTTCCTCCGGGGTATCCGAGGATCATTGAGAAGTCGCCCTCCTTGACGCCTTTCACCGAAACCGGCAGGTAGTGTTTGGGTTTCAGTGGCACGTTATCCGCGGCGTAGCCGGCCGGTTGGCCATCTTTCGACATATAGACCCGGAAAATGGAGAAATCGCCAGTCTGGCGGGGCCACATCCAGTTGTCCGTATCGGCTCCGAACTTACCCACGGAGCTTGGGGGAGCGCCCACCATACGGACATCGCGGTATTGGGTATAGACCAGCAGGAAGAACTGGTTGCCGCCGTAGTAGGCTTGAACCCTTGCCGAGCGGAACTGGTTGGTTTCCACTTCCGACTGGATAGCCTGCGACTCCTGGCGGATGGCGCTGGCCCGCTCCTGTTCCGTCATATTGTCGTTCAGTTTGGCATTGATGCGGGCGGTGACGTCCTCGAGGTAGTCGAGGAAGGTGACGGAGAGGCCTGGTGTGGGGATTTCCTCCTCCTTTGACATTGCCCAGAAGCCGTCGGTGAGGTAGTCGTTTTCTACCGTAGAATGCGACTGGATTGCTCCGTAGCCGCAATGGTGGTTGGTCAGGAGCAGGCCCTGGTCCGATACGATTTCGCCGGTGCAGCCTCCGCCGAAGATCACGATGGCGTCCTTGATGCTTGAGTTGTTGATGCTGTAGATGTCTTCTGCTGACAACTGGAGGCCCAGCTCGGTCATTTTGGCCATATTCAGTTTCTGGATCAGGGGCAGGAGCCACATCCCCTCGTCAGCCTTTGCTGATGTACTGAAGATCAGCGAAATGCCTAAAATTAAGGTGGTCAGTTTTTTCATATGAATGGTGCAATTTGTTTAATCGCGCAAGATAGGAAAAAGAGTTGTCAACTCTTTAAAGTTGACAACTCTTTAAGCTTAAGCGCAACCGGTTTTATTTTCGTAGGTTATGACTTTGAACAAAATTTTTTTTTAATGTCAGTTTAATTCAAATGTCAATAGTACAGCTAGTTAGAAATCCCACTTGTCAACCCAATATATAGCGGTTGTCAACTTCTGGTAAGCTGTTGATTATCAGCTTGTATCAATTCGGAAGTTTTGCCTAATAGCCATTAAGTCAGATGATTGCAAAATAGTTGTCAACTCTTAAGAGTTGACAACTCTAAAATTTGGTAATTTTAATAAGCAAAATTCAGCACCTAAACTGAGACACAATGAAAACAACCTGCATCTTCTGTATCGGCCTATTCTGCTGTTTAACGATTTATTGTCAGGAGATAACCGTGCCCAGTGGCACCTTCGGAACCCTCACCCCTCTAACTGTTACTTTTATGTCTGCCAGCGGCATAGGAGGAAGTTGGATCGGCCTGTATCGTGCTGATGGCACCGATGGCCAGTACCTGACGTATCAGTACATCAATGAAAAAATTGACGGAACCATCGTTTTTGACGGCCGCGAGGAGACCGGTCTCTTCAACTTCAGGCTTTTCCGTGGTGGTGGCTACGACAAGATTGCCACCAGCGGAACCTTCATGATCAGGCAAGGAGCCCTGATCGATCCGACTTTCTTGGGAACGGGTGCCTTTCATCAGGATCTGTCGGGCAATGAGCTGGATGACTGGGCCAGCGCGATTCGTATCGGTGCCAATGACCAGATCCTGGTGGCAGGAACCGCCAGGACCGGCCGGACGGATGACAACGGCTATCAACGTAATGATGCGCTGGTTGTCAGGCTGCACTCCGATGGAACCCCCGACGAGTCATTCGGGGCCTCGGGAATCGCCCGGATCGACCTTTCGGAGGGCAGCTACCTGGGATACTCGATATCCTATTTGGAATCAAGAGCCCTGGTGATCCAGGAGAGCGGCAAGGTGATCGTTGGCGGCAATGCCTCCGTGGTGGCAGCCGGCGTCCGCGCCCAGGCCCTGGTGATGATCCGCCTGACCGTCAGCGGCCTGCTCGATGAGTCATTCGGAGACCGCGGTGTACGGGTGGATAATTTTAAATATGATGCCGAACCTCCCGGATATGCCTGGGACGAGGTGCGATGCATGGAGCTGGATCAACAGGGCAGAATCCTGGTTGGCGGAGGATCACTGCTCAACGCAGCCTATATGCCTGGCAGGCCATTCATAGCCAGGTACTTAGGGGACGGAACTCCTGACTACTCCTTCGGGGGCCTCAGAATGATCACCCCGGCGGATTCCGTCGGTTTCAGAGGCTATGTCGAGTCCATAATCCCACCGACCCTGGGCGGAGACGGCACCATACTCACCGGCATTACCTCGGTGTCACAATCTGGAATGAACCATTACGTTCTAACCAAACTGGACGACACGGGCACCCCGGTTCCCAGCTTCGGTGGCACCGGCATTGTCGTTGAAAGGAGGCCCGGCTACCATAATAGCCAGTACCTGAAATCCATCGGTTTAAATCCTAATGGAAACCTGATCCTGCTTGGAAGAAGCGGCGAATGGCTGACCTGGCTGGCTGGCCGGAAGGCCGACGATGGATCAGTCATTAATTCCTTCGGAAACCAGGGCCTTACGGTGGTTGACGCGACTTACGGATCCGATGTGCCTGCCGGAATGAAGATGACTGCCAACGGACAAATCGTCGTGGGTATGTCGACTATGGGCAACCGCTGGTCCATCGCCCGCTTAAATTCGGATGGTACCCTACAGACAGATTTCGGGATCGCTTTTCACCTGCTGCAGGAAAGCGGCAGCCAGGTCCAAAGCTATATCCAGGCTTTCACGATGCAGTCTGACGGCAGCTATCTGCTGGCCGGTTTTTCCAAATTCCCGGACAAAACCCATTACGATCTTATGATCCTGCGATTCAAGGACAATCCGGAAACATTCTCCGGGGTTCCATCTACTCCGGCCCTGACCAGCCACCTGTCACAAAACTTCCCGAACCCATTCAGCCAGTCAACCTCCATTACCTGGTCCCAGGATTCGGATGCACCAGTGAAGTTGTCACTATACGACATCTACGGACGACTAATACGGGATTTGGTTGATGAATACCGGCCAGCCGGAAAACACCAAATAACCGTCGACCGGATCTCATCAGCAGGTTACCTCCCGGCCGGCCATTATCTCTACCGGCTGAGCATTCAGCCAAAGGGGACCACCCAATCTGCGGTGATTGAAACACGAAAGATGACCCTCTTATAGGTTTCAACTCTATTTCGTATCTTTGCGGATAATGGCACCCTTTGTCCATAGTCCGCTATTAAAAGCCTACCGGAGGCTGTTTAACTGCTTGATGGTATAGTTCTTACCATCCAACCCCCCTTTCTGCATCGCAATGCCTTATCCCTTAAGGTTGATCCGTGTTTTTCAGATCTTATATCGATTTCAATTATGAACGCAAAACAGAATATCACCGACCCCTCCAGCGAGTCCGAACTTACCTGCCTCGCGGAGCGCCAACCCAATTCCGAAGGGAACTTCTATCAGTCCCGACCCGATGCCATCGGGCCTGGAATGAACCCCCGCATCCAGCGCCTGAGAAAACTCAGCGTCGAAACCCCCGCATCGATCAGTATTGAACGGGCCCTGCACCAGACGGCCTTCTACCAGGAATATAACGGAAAATACTCCGTGCCGGTGATGCGGGCACTGCAGTTCATCGACCATTGCACCCGGAAAACCATCTACATCGGAGATGATGAGCTGATCGTCGGCGAACGGGGACCCAAGCCAAAGGCAGTCCCGACGTTCCCCGAACTGACCTGCCATACCGTTGAAGACTTTCATGTGCTCAATACGCGGGATCAACAGCGCTATCTGGTTGATCCGGAAGATATTGCAATTTATGAGCGGGAGGTGATCCCCTACTGGAAGGGTAGGACGATGCGCGAGCGGATCTTCAACCACGTGCCCCGGGAGTGGAAGGCTGCCTACGAGGCCGGTGTCTTCACCGAATTTATGGAACAGCGCGCCCCGGGCCACACCACCCTCGACGGCAAGATCTACCGGATGGGGATGCGGGATTTCCAGGCGGAGATCAGAAAACACCGCGATTCACTTGATTACCTGAATGATCCCGAGGCCACCGATAAGGCCGAGCAACTGTTGGCAATGGATATGGCCTGCGATGCCATCGTGATCTTTGCCAACCGCCACGCCGACCTGGCCGCTCTGAAGGCCGAAAACGAGCCAAACCCAACCCGTAAACAGGAGTTGGAAAAAATTGCCGAAGTGTGCCGCTGGGTACCCGCCAACGCCCCGCGCACCTTCTGGGAGGCAATACAGATGTACTGGTTCGTCCATCTCGGAACCATAACCGAACTGAATGGCTGGGATGCAATGAACCCCGGCCATTTCGACCAGCACCTGGCCCCGTTCTTTGAGCGGGAGATCGCCTCTGGCCAGCTCAGCCGCGATGAAGCCAAGGAGCTGCTATCCTGCTTCTGGATCAAGGTGAACAACCACCCGGCCCCGCCCAAGGTGGGTATCACCGCGCGCGAAAGCGGCACGTATAACGATTTTACCAATATCAACATCGGCGGAGTTAGGCCGGATGGATCCGATGCGGTGAGCGAAGTATCCTACCTCCTGCTTGAGGTGATCGAGGAACTGCATATACTCCAACCCGGCAACTCGGTGCATATCAGCTCAAAAACCCCCGACCGGTTCCTGAACGCGGCTTGCCGGGTGATCCGCCAGGGACACGGTTACCCATCAGTCTTCAATCCCGATATCTATATCCTGGAGATGATCGGAATGGGTAAATCCATTCGCGACGCCCGGGAAGGCGGCTGCAGCGGCTGCATCGAGGTGGGAGCCTTTGGCAAGGAGGCCTTCCTCCTGACCGGCTACCTGAACGTTCCCAAGGTCTTCGAGGTAACCCTGAACCGGGGAGTAGATCCGGTAACCGGAAAAGTGGCCGGCATCGATTGCGGGGATCCAAGGGAATTCAAGAATTTTGAGGAGTTGTACCAGGCATTCCTGAAACAGCTGGACTTCATTGTCGACCAGAAAGTCAGGGTGAGCAATTACATCGACCGGATGTTTGCCAAGTATGCCCCGGCGCCCTTCCTGTCGGTGGTAATCGACGACTGCATCGCCAAGGGCCGCGATTACTACGATGGCGGGCCGCGTTACAACACCAACTACATCCAGTGCACGGGGCTCGGTACCGTCACGGATAGTTTCACTACGCTGAAAAAGCACGTGTTTGAGGATAAGACCTATTCGATGGACGAGCTCCTGTCGGCGGTGGCCCGGAATTTCGACGGAGAGGAGCGGATGCGCCAGTTCATCCTTAACCGCACGCCCTTTTTCGGGAACGATGACGATTACGCCGACAACATCGCCGTCAGGGTTTATGAAGACCTGTTCCGCGCCATCGACGGGAAGCCCAACACCAAGGGGGAAACGTTCCATATCAATATGCTCTCGACCACCTGTCATATTTATTTCGGCAAGGTGCTGGGCGCCACACCAAACGGCCGGCTGGCCGGCAAGTCGATCTCCGACGGCACCTCCCCATCGCACGGCTGCGATACCCACGGTCCCACCGCGGTGATCCGCTCCCTGTCCAAACTCGACCAGACCAAGTCGGGAGGCACCCTCCTCAACCTGCGCTTCCTGCCGAGCCTGCTCAAGCGCGACCAGGACATCGCCAAACTGGGGCAGCTGATCCGGAGCTATTTCACCCTCGGGGGGCACCACGTCCAGTTCAACATCGTGGATACCGCCACGCTGCTCCTGGCCCAGAAGCACCCCGAAGAGTACAAGGACCTGCTCGTGAGAATGGCCGGTTACAGCGACTATTTCAACGATATGAACGACGACCTGCAGCAGGAGGTGATCGAGCGGACCCAAAACGAATCGTTTTAACTATATCAAGATGTCGTCGGGGCTCATTTTCGATATCAAGCCTTACAGCATCAACGATGGCCCGGGGATCCGGATCACCTTGTTCCTCAAGGGCTGCCCGCTCAATTGCCTCTGGTGCCACAACCCGGAGAGCATCTCACCGAAGGTTCAGAAGATGTATTCGAAGTCGCGGTGCATCGGTTGCGGATCCTGTGTGGAGAGCTGTCCGCAGAATGCCCTGAAACTGACTCCTGACGGGATTGTCACCGATTTTGAGCGGTGCGATCTCTGCGGCATTTGTGCCGACGTGTGTCCGACCCGCGCGATGGAAATGTCGGGCCGACCCGCCAGTGTGGAGGAGATAATGAAAATCTTCAGGCGTGAGCGTACCACGATGGACCAGTCGGCCGGTGGGATCACGATATCCGGGGGAGAACCGCTCCTCCAGCCGGAATTCCTGATTGAACTGCTCGATGCCTGTGGCCGGGAGGGATTTCACCGCGCGGTAGATACGGCAGGATTTGTCAGGACCGAAACCCTGTTGGAGGTGGCCAGGCGGACTGACCTGTTCCTTTACGATCTCAAACTGATGGATCCCGAAATGCACCGGCGCTTTACGGGAGTGAGCAACGAGAAGATTCTTGACAATTTGCAGGTGTTAGCCGCAACCGGCGCCAATATCAATATCAGGATACCACTCATTCGCGGGGTGAATGCCGACCCCGATGAACTCGGCAGGATGGCACGCTTCATCGCATCCCTGCCGGGCGAGAGGCGACTGGTCAGCCTGTTGCCCTATCATAACATCGCAATGAATAAGTACAATAAACTGGGCCAGGAGTTCGACTTCACGGGACTTGACGAACCATCATCCCAGGAGATTGAAACCGCTATCCGGATATTCGCCGCGGAAGGCCTGACCGCTACCGTAGGGGGGTAGGTGCCAGGTATGAGGCAGCTCCAGCTGTCATCCCGACGAAAGTCGGGAT
>JAWOHI010000386.1:0-3458 GCA_046485255.1 Bacteroidales bacterium | reverse complement strand
AGTCGCACAAGATAATGGTCCCCTTCAAGATGACCGGTCAATATACTCTCAGGGAGATCGCGGAAGCAGGCTCCCACACCATCCGCGACACCATTGCGGTCCTGACCGATGTCAGGGGACACGACATCCCTGTGACGATGGTGCAGAAGTGGCCTGTGAAGATCCCGATCAAGAGCTACAAGGAAAAGCCTCGCCCGTTCAGGCTGCTGGAGACCGGCATCCGGACCATCGACACGCTGAACCCGATCGTCGAGGGGGGTACCGGATTCATTCCGGGGCCCTTCGGAAGCGGCAAGACGGTGCTGCAGCACGCCATATCCAAGCAGGCCGAGGCTGATATCGTCGTGATCGCCGCCTGTGGCGAGCGGGCCAACGAGGTGGTCGAGATCTTTTCCGAATTCCCCGAGCTGGAGGATCCCCGCACCGGGCGCAAGCTGATGGAGCGAACCATCATCATCGCCAACACCTCGAATATGCCTGTTGCCGCCAGGGAGGCCTCCGTCTATACCGCGATGACCCTGGCAGAATACTACAGGGCAATGGGGCTCAAGGTGCTCCTGCTGGCCGACTCAACTTCGCGCTGGGCACAGGCCCTGAGGGAGATGTCAAACCGGATGGAGGAACTGCCCGGGCCCGACGCGTTCCCGATGGACCTGAGCGCCATCATCTCAAACTTCTACTCACGCGCCGGCTATGTGCACCTGCACAACGGCCAAACCGGGTCCATCACCTTCATCGGAACCGTATCGCCCGCGGGGGGTAACCTCAAGGAGCCGGTCACCGAATCCACCAAGAAGGCGGCCCGCTGCTTCTACGCGCTGTCCCAGCAGCGAGCCGACAGCAAGCGCTACCCGGCCATCGACCCCATCGACTCCTACTCGAAATACCTGGAGTACCAGGAACTGCAGGATTACCTCGCCGAACGGATCAACCCCGAATGGATCGGCAAGGTCGCCCTGATGAAAAATGTTCTCATCCGCGGAAAGGAAGCGCAGGAGCAGATCAACATCCTGGGCGACGATGGCGTACCCCTCTCCTACCACATAGACCTATGGAAATCGGAAGTGTTCGATTTCATCATCCTCCAGCAGGATGCCTTTGACCCGATCGACCGAAACTGCCCCCTTGAGCGGCAGCGCTATATGCTCAACAAGGTGCTTGACATTTACCGTACCGGATTTGAATTTGAAGGGTTTGAAGAGATCAATCCCTATTTCAAGAGGATCATCGACACGCTCAAGCAGATCAACTACAACGAGTTTCAGTCGGATGATTTTAAAAAGTATGAACAGGAACTGGACCAGATCATTGAAGAAAGGAAAATCGGGTAACTATGGAAAAAGGAACTTTTCAGAAGATATACACCAAAATCACTCAGATCACCAAGGCCACCTGCTCATTGGAAGCCGAAGGTATCGGTTATGAGGAGCTGGCCTCGGTGCACGGCAAGCTTGCCCAGGTGGTTAAAATCCAGGGCAATATCATTACCCTGCAGGTTTTTGGGGGAACCGAAGGGATCCCAACCAACGCCGAAGTCTTTTTTTACGGTAAACCCCCGACCCTGAAGGTGGGGGATGATCTGGCCGGCCGCTTCTTCAATTCCTTCGGCGATCCCATCGACGGCGGTCCCGACGTGGAGGGCGAGGAGCGCGAAATCGGCGGCCCGTCAGTCAACCCGGTGCGCCGGAAACAGCCCTCCGAATTGATCGCTACGGGCATCGCCGGCATCGACCTGAACAACACGCTGGTAACCGGCCAGAAGATCCCATTCTTCGCCGACCCCGACCAGCCCTTCAACCAGGTAATGGCCAGCGTGGCCCTCCGAGCCAAGGCCGACAAGATCATCCTGGGCGGTATGGGGCTCACCAATGACGACTACCTGTACTATAAGCACGTTTTTGAGAACGCCGGGGCCCTCGACCGGATCATCAGCTTTGTCAACACCACCGAAGACCCGCCCGTGGAGCGGCTCCTGGTGCCCGATATGGCCCTCACCGCCGCCGAATACTTTGCGGTCGACCGGAACGAGTCGGTCCTGGTGCTGCTGACCGATATGACGCTGTATGCCGACGCCCTCAGCATCGTTTCGAACCGGATGGACCAGATCGCTTCCAAGGACTCGATGCCGGGGTCCCTTTACAGCGACCTGGCCAAGCTCTATGAAAAAGCCGTGCAATTCCCGACGGGTGGATCGATCACCATCATCGCCGTCACCACCCTCTCCGGAGGCGACATTACCCACGCCATTCCCGACAATACGGGGTATATCACCGAAGGACAGCTCTTCCTCCGGCGTGATACGGATATCGGAAAAGTGATCATCGACCCGTTCAGGAGCCTATCCCGGCTCAAACAGCTCGTCATCGGCAAAAAGACCCGCGAAGACCACCCGCAGGTGATGAACGCGGCCATCCGGCTTTATGCCGATGCAGCCCAGTCGAAAACCAAGCTGGAAAATGGGTTCGATCTGTCCGACTACGATGAGCGGGCGCTGCGGTTCGCCAAAGAGTACTCCGACCAGCTCCTGGCCATCGACGTCAACATCGATATCGAAAAGATGCTGAACGTGGCCTGGGAACTGTTTGCAAAACATTTTAACCAAACCGAACTGGGTATACGTAAGGAGTTTATCGAAAAATACTGGAAACCGGCCGAATAAGAACTACCACGCCGCCCAGGGGCGGCTTGGGGCAAACCCATCAGGATGGCTATTAAATTTCAATATAACAAGACATCACTCCAGGAGATGAACAAGCAGCTCGATATGAGGGTGCGCGCACTGCCCACCATCAAGAACAAAGAGTCTGCCCTTCGCCTGGAGGTCAAGAAAGCCAGGGACGAGGCCGACAAGGTACAGGAGAAGCTGGATGCCAAGGTCGCCAGGCACGACGGTGTTGCCCGGCTGTGGGGTGAGTTTGACCCCGGGATCATCCGGATTGCCGGGGTGGAACATTCGGTAAAAAAAATCGCCGGAGTCAATACTCCCGTGCTCCAGAAGGTGTCATTCGACATCACCCCGTTCAGCCTCTTTAACCAGCCGGGGTGGTTCCCCGACGGGCTGACCATCCTCAGGGAGGTGGCTACCCTTTCGATCGAGCGGGATTTCTATGTCCGCAAAACGCTCCTCCTCGACCAGGCCAGGAAAAAAACCACCCAGAAGGTAAACCTCTACGAGAAGGTCCAGATTCCGGCCTACCAGGAAGCAATCCGCAAAATCAAGCGGTTCCTCGAAGATGAGGAGAACCTGAGCAAGTCGTCGCAGAAGATCGTGAAAAAACGCCAGCAGGCAGCAGAGGAGGTCCAGGTATGATCGCACCGATGACAAAATACTCTCTCCTGATCTATCACCTTGACTATGAGCCTTTTCTCAGCAAGCTCAGAGATCTGGGTATCGCTCATATTATCGAGAACAATCAGGAAGTATCCCAGGAGATCCTGGAGCAGTTCCAAAAGATCAC
>JAWOHI010000096.1:0-2801 GCA_046485255.1 Bacteroidales bacterium | reverse complement strand
GCCGGCAAGCTGGGCGTAAAGGGCAAAGGCACTGTAGGTGCTTTGGAGTAGATATTGCGACTCGCCCTGGCGGTAGGATTTGAGCTCATAGCCTCCGCTGATGTCGGAGATCTTGACCGGCCGATCCTCCTCGAGCCGGTAGGTTCCGCTGTTATGGCCGCAGTAGATTTCGCCTTCGATGTTTTTCAGGTCCCACACCTGCCCCTGCAGTCCGGGTATAATGGCCGGATCGGTGAATCCGTGATCATCGGCAAACCGGTAGCGGTAAAGACCCTGATTGGTCCCAACCAGCAGGCCCGTCCCATCGGCAAAGGCGGTGTAAACCGTCCCCAGGTCGCCCGATGGGTCGACGTAGAAATCCAGGGAGGTATTCAGGTTGACCAGGTCGAGGCCGCTGTCAAGCGCAACCCAAAGGTTACCGGCCGGTTGGAAGCCCAGGCCCAGCACGGTATTGTTTTGAAGCGAGTTGCCTGTATTCAGATGGTGCCTGAAATGCCCTCCCTGATCGAAAAGGTAGAGGCCGTCCCCGATGGTTCCGATGGCAATCAGACCGTGGCCCGCCAGCCCGTTATTGATGCTGGCCTCCCGTATTTCCCTGTTGACGGGATGATCCCAACGGGTAAAACCCGTCCCGTCAAAAAGAAAAAGCCCGCTGCCAGAGGCCCCGGCCAGGTATTCGCTCCGGCCGAATGGGAGCATCACCTTGATCTCGTCCCCAGCCAGGAAAGCCGATCCGGGGATGAAGAGAAGGGTGTCCGGGCGTACCTCATAGAGCCCTCGGTCAACCATGTGGATGAAGAGACGGCTGCGCGCCTCCATCAGCAGGACGAAGGAGGTCTCCGGAGAGAGGAGGGTGATCTCTTTTTTATCAAAGACAAATATCCTCGAAAAAGATTGGAAATAGAGGTTCCCATCGTGTTCAACGATCCGCCAGATCTCGTCGTTGTGGAGCGTCCCCTGCCTCACCAGTTCCGAGCTCAGCGACTGGTACACCAGGCCGCCCTGATCCCGCCGCCAGTATCCAAACTCCTCGAAGGAACCGGCATAGACCAACCCATCCTCCCCGACACAAACCGAACGGATGATCCCTCCTCCGGGCATCGGGTAGAGACGCCAGTTCGAGCCGTCAAACTCCAGCAATCCGCGGTCGTTCCCTACATAGACCATGCCGTCGTGACCTGCGGCCACCGACCAGCTCTGGTTACCCCCGCCGTAACTTCTTATATCATAATTGATTACATAAGACTTGCCCACGAACTGACCAGCCACCTGCCAGGTTGGCCAACAGAAAGCCAGAGCCCAGAGAATCAGGAGATACTTGACCGGTTTAACCATCAGAAAAGGCTTTTGTTCGGTTTTCCAATTTAACAAAATCGTTTGGGAATTAGTGCCGGCTAACCCACCCCATCACCTTTTTTTTACCCGAAATGCAGCATCATCACAAGGTTTTACTAACTTTGATAGGAAGATATACTAAAGCCCTGATGTCTATGAAAATAACCACCTTCATCCTGATCCTGGGTTTCCTTTCAGGCCCGGCATCCTTTTCACAGCCCATCGAACCGGTGATCACATTGAATGACAGCCCGGTCACCTACGCGATGCACATCTGTTCCGACGGCAAGCACTATTACGCGATTAATGGAGGGGTTGCCAAAGATGGACGGATCAGCCAGTTCAGCCTGGAGGGCAACTTCATCACCTATAACCCCCTGAAGCTGGATATGAGGAGCATAATGTACAACTCGCGGGACAAGTCCTTCTATATCAACACGAAGGAGAAAGAAATCTACAAGGTGATTGATATGGTTAACGGGACGGTCCAATTGGTGCATTCCGGGATATACGAGAACGAACAGGCTACGCTGGCGCTGGATCCGAAGGGAAAATACTTTTACGCCCTGGACAACGGGAGCCTCTCGGTGATCAACGCAAAGACGGGCAAGCTGGAGAAGAAGTTCTCGGGGCTCAACTGCGGTAATAAGGGGATGAAGGGATCCACCACGGTGGCGGTTGACAAGAAGCACCTCTATACCTGGGATGCCGATACCCGTACCGTTTACGTTTACAACCTGAACGGGGTATTTGCGGGCTCCTTCCAGCTCCAGCAAGGAACAGTAGGCCACTCCCTGTCAATCGCCAACGGACTGCTCTTTGTCGCCCGGTCGGAGATGGGAAAACCGGCCACCTGGTACGGATACCAGATACCACGATTATAAAACGACCAAGACTAAGCAATGAAAGCCCTCCAGCAGATCCGCGAGACCATCAACGACCTGGCCTATGACATAAAGGCCGAGGTGGTCATTGCCGACCTCCTGGAAAACGGGCTTTCACCCGGCGATTTCATTACAATCCCCGACGGGCTTTTCAGGAGGCGATACCGCAAGGACCTCACCCACGCGGAACTCATCGCCCTGAACAACGGCCAGGAGATCCTGGGCCTCCACCTCACCAGGGAAGGATTGTATGATGCCCTTCCGGAAGCGCTTTTTCACGGGATCCAAACCGAGAACGTCAACTCAGGGGAAGAGATGGCCAGGGTATCCAAAACCCAGCGGATTGAAGAAAAAGAGTGTCGCAACTTCTTCCTCCCATTCGAAAACGAGATCCTTTACCAGCGGGTACAGATTGAAATGGCCGAGCGCAGGATCCTCCGCCGCTTCTCGGAAAACCTCTTCAATGATGTCTTTCCGGAACTGTGGAACATCGACCGCAGCCTGCCCAGGACCCTGGTCTCGAGGCTGATGCTTTTCCTGCATTATGCCCACAGGTTCTCCAGCCAGCCTGAATTGGGTGCA
>JAWOHI010000292.1:0-3546 GCA_046485255.1 Bacteroidales bacterium | reverse complement strand
CAAAAACAGTCAGGCAGGTGGCGGAAGAGGGCGTCAAGGAGATCGTCGACCTGCTCCGCGAATATGAGGAGGTCAACAACCGCTTTCTCGAACCCCTGGACGATGATGAGATGAACCGACTGATCACCCGACAGGGCGAACTCAGCGAACTGATCGACCACCACAATGGATGGGAACTGGACAACCGGCTGGAAAAAGCAATGGACGCCCTGAGATGCCCCGAACCGGATGCGCAGGTCAAATACCTCTCCGGCGGTGAACGACGACGGGTGGCCCTCTGCCGCCTCCTGCTCCGCGAACCGGATATCCTCCTGCTGGATGAACCAACCAACCACCTGGATGCCGAATCGGTCCAGTGGCTGGAACAACACCTCCAAAACTACAAGGGCACCGTCATCGCAGTAACCCACGACCGCTACTTCCTGGATAACGTGGCCGGTTGGATCCTCGAACTAGACCGTGGAGAAGGAATACCCTGGAAAGGAAACTACTCCTCGTGGCTCGACCAGAAAACCAAAAGGCTCGAAATGGAGGAGAAAACCGAGAGCCGTCGCCGGAAGACCCTGGAACGGGAACTGGAGTGGGTGCGAATGGCCCCAAAAGCCCGCCACGCCAAACAGAAAGCCCGTATTGGAGCATATGAACGACTCCTGAACGAAGATACCAAACAGAAAGAGGAAAAACTCGAGATCTACATCCCCAATGGACCCCGGTTGGGTAACAAAGTCCTGGAAGCCAATAACCTGAGAAAAGCCTACGGAGATAAGCTCCTGTTCGAGGACTTGTCCTTTTCGCTGCCACCAGCCGGTATCGTGGGCATCATCGGACCCAATGGCGCCGGCAAAACAACCCTCTTCCGGATGATAATGGGGCAGGAAAAACCTGATTCGGGCGAATTCGTGGTCGGCGAAACCGTCAAGCTCGGCTACGTCGACCAGGCCCATATGGAGATCGACCCGGAAAAAAGCGTCTGGGAGGTGATCTCCGGCGGAAATGAACAATTCATGCTCGGCGGCCGCCTTGTCAACTCGAGGGCTTACGTCTCAAGGTTCAATTTTGGCGGAGCCGACCAGCAAAAGAAATGCGGCATCCTGTCAGGCGGAGAACGAAACCGGCTGCACCTGGCGATGACGCTCCGGTCGGAGGCTAATGTCCTCCTACTCGATGAGCCGACCAACGATATCGACGTGAATACCCTTCGCGCCCTGGAAGAGGGCCTGGAAAATTTCGCGGGCTGTGCGGTGGTGATCTCCCACGACCGGTGGTTCCTCGACCGTATCGCTACCCATATCGTGGCGTTCGAAGGCGACTCCCAGGTGGTCTTTTTTGAAGGCGGATACTCCGACTACCACGAAAACCTGCGAAAGCGGGTAGGGGACGAGGGACCAAAAAGGATCCGGTACCGGAAGCTCTGAAAGGACAGCGAACCGCGGACAGCAGACTGCGGATGGGCGGCCGTCAGCCGTCAGCGGTCCGCAGTCCTGGTTAATTGCATGCCTCCCATTAATCCGTAATCGAGGATCTGATACGCATCCCCGGCAGGTTGCTGCGGCGGGGCCTGGTTCCAACTCCAGGGGGAGTCAATCCAGCCGGTCTGAACCACGTGATGATACCCCAACGTATTCTTCAGCGTCCCGGTGATCCGCAATTCAATCAGGTTATCCCCAACCGTCAGGTTGTCCGTGATATCCAGTTCCATCGGGTCCCAGGCGATGAGGCCCGTTTTTTCACCGTTAACCCAAACCTCGGCCACAGACCCTTTCCAGGGCCCAACTTTCAGCAAATAGCTGCCCTTAAGCTCATCCAGCTGGTATTGAGCCTGATAGGCCAGCTGGCCGCTGTAAAAGGGAAGACCGAATGATTTCCAACTTCCCGGCGCAAGAACCTGCGGCGCACTGATGGTGAACCCCTTAGGAGCCGAAACCAGGGAGAAATCCCCCAGGATGTAAACCGGCATCAGCTCGGCAAAGACGGACATTTTTTCGGCTACCAGCTCAATGATGTTGTCACCAACCTTCACCTGGTCGCCGATGGCAAAGACCGGGAAGTGGCGATCAAGCCACCAGGCGTTGTCCCGGGGCTTCACTTCGATGCCATTAACCTTGACCGTCCATAGGCCGGGCCGCTCGATAACCGCTGACAGCCCCTCTATTTGGTCGGCTGTCATTGACCCATCGATGCGAAAACGGTATTGGGCCTTAAACCAGGTATCGGTGCCGAAATGGTCCATCTCGAGGTACTGCTGCCTGAACTGGATCTTGTGCTGCCAGGGATTGCCAGTGGGCAGCCCCGAAAAGGAGAACAGGTCATACATCGCATTCATGAAATAGATGCCCTGCTTTTTAAACGATCGTGTTTCCAGATCCAAGTAATCAATAGTCAGAACGTTATCGCCCAAACGGTTGATCTTCATTGGCCCGGCAGGTTCCAGCGCGGTCTCGGAAACCTGGCCCCGCTGCCCCCCGGGCATAATCCCGGCCGGTAGCCTGCTCGTTACCAAAAAAAGCCTGCTCCCGGCTCCAGGCACTTCCGATTCAAACCGTACGCGCCCGGATTCCCTTGTGAACGGGCATTCCAATGGCAATCCGGTCAGGAGGTCGATCTCGTAAACGACCCGGCCTGGAATTGCTGCCGAGACGCGGGCAGGGGTCTCCAGATCGGAGTTGACGACGAAAAGCAGCTGACCGTCATTCAATACCCTTCGCTGGTGGAAGAGTTGCCCCTGTTCAGGATTGACGTGGAGGATCTCAATATCAGGATCTTGTATTTCGCCTCTCATCGCATCTGGGTTTGAAGCCTGGTGCCGGATCCATTGACCCGGGTACCGGGAAGCCAGTTCGCTAACGGCCGGATTGAGATCGCCATCAATGTAATCGATTGAATCCGAAAGGCATAGCACCTGATAACCCTTGCCTAGGAAAGATTCCAGCAGGTCAAGCGAGGATCGGTCCAGGTTCCGCATTCCAGGCGGTAACAGAACCCGGTCGTAGGTCCTCTGTCGGATGGTCAGTCCTTTTGGCCCAACTTGTGCAAACCGCTTCATCACCTGCTCCGATCCCAGGTCGTACTCAATCTGGGCTGTTTCGAGCTTCTGAATGAAGAATTTAAATGTTTTCGATAGTTCATAGATCCGCCTGTCGTTCTTGGTGGCACTGTGGTACATCCAGGCCGTGGTGTTCGGCTGAAGGATCAGGGTGCTGTTGAGCTGCTGTCCGGCCGACATTGCCAGGCAAATCCGTCCGATATAATCACCCAATAAGGCGAAATTGTCCCACCAGGGCTCCTGGTAGCTGAAGGAGGGCGGGTAGTCGAATTTCCTCACCCCCTGCATACTGTAGTAGGATAAATGCGGGTTGACGAAATTGACCCCGAGGGCCACCTGCCAGTCGACCAGCCTCTTCAACTCCTTGAAACTGATCTGCCACCCGGCCCCTCCCCAGGTTTCGCTCAGGCGCCGGGTCCATCCTGCCTGGTTGGCAGCACTCCCCAGTTCCCTAACTGCCCTGGTGTTGCCCCATTGCTGGTCCCAGCCCCTGGGGTCGTACG
>JAWOHI010000250.1:0-2501 GCA_046485255.1 Bacteroidales bacterium | reverse complement strand
TGGCGTACGAGACGACCGAAGCGCTCGTCGGAGACCTCGACCCGCACGACGATGTCCCGTGCCGCGAGGTCCGCGGAGCAGGTCCACCTGCTCCCTGACGGTTACTACGTGGAGGATTTCCCCCGTGTCGAGGAAATGCCGGGCCTCCCGGAATATCCAGGGGCGCCCGATCGCCGCCCGTCCGATCATCACGGCGTCCACCCCATACCGGTCGAACGCTTCGCGTGCCTTGGCCGCCGAGTCAACATCACCGTTGCCGATGATGGGGATTCGCATCCGCGGGTTGCGCTTCACTTCGCCGATCAGGGTCCAGTCGGCCTGCCCGGTGTAGAGTTGCGCCCGTGTTCTCCCGTGAATGGTCAGAGCGGCAATTCCCACATCCTGAAGCATTTCGGCCAAATCCACGATCACCTTGTTCTCCTCGTCCCATCCCAGCCGGGTTTTCACCGTCACCGGCAGGTGGGTGGCCCTGACCACCTCTGCCGTCATCTGAACCAGCAGGGGGATGTCGCGGAGCAATCCCGCCCCCGCTCCTTTCATCGCCACCTTCCGCACGGGGCAGCCAAAGTTCAGGTCGATCAGGTCGGGCTCCCACTCCGTGGCGATCCGGGCCGCCTCCACCATCGGGCCGATCTCCTTGCCATACAACTGTATGCCGTAGGGCCGCTCCTCGGGATGGCTGTGCAGCTTTTTCAACGTGCTCTTGACGTTCCGGATCAGGGCGTCGGCCGACACGAACTCCGAGAACAGGAGATCGGCCCCAAAACGCTTGCATAGCTGGCGGAAAGGGGCATCGGTGACATCCTCCATCGGTGCCAGCACCAAAGGGCGCTCCGGCAGGCTGAAATTCCCGATTTTCATAGCACAAAAGTAGGGATTATCCGCAGCACGCTGAAATTTCGTACTTTCGTCAGTCCGACGAACGAAAACCTCCGATGCTGCTCAAAAAAACCATTTTGCTCACATTGTGCTTCTGCGCATTATGGACCGCAGACTGCAGACCGCAGACGGCGGAAGGTGGTCTGGATCTTCATCTGCGGGGGAATGCGTTTTTTCGGAACAGTGAGTTTCGCAACAGCCTGGTCACCGGGTACACGATGGTGGGTACTGCGCTTGAGCCGGTCCTGGAGTTTCGGCCCGACCGGCGCACCCTGATTGCAGGGGGTGCGCAGCTGCTCAAGTATGCCGGTAGCGACCGGTTCGACCGGGTAATGCCGGTGATCCGGTACCAATATGACCGGTCGGAGCACTTCAGTCTGATATTCGGCACCTTGTACGGCTCAGCCGCCCATCGTCTGCCCGAACCGGTATTCGATTTTGAGCAAAGCCTGATCAATGATTACGAGAATGGCATCCAGCTGCTCCTCAATTATCCATCCTTCAAATCCGATATCTGGTTGAACTGGGAGCAGTTCATCAAGAAAGGAGATCCTTTCCAGGAGATGTTTACAGCCGGGATGAACTCATCCATAGTTTTTTACGATTCACCTGGCCTGCGGCTCTCCGCACCCCTGATCACCCTGTTCCGTCATCAGGGTGGCGAGATCGATTCGACCGACCTGCCCGCATCCACCCGACTCAACCTGGTACAGGGTTTCCGGGCCGATTTCGCCTTTGGGCAGCGGTTTGTCCGATCGGCCTGGACCGACTTTCTTTGGATGGAGTTCACCGAGATCAATCCCGGCGGGCACATCACGATCCCTTACGGGCACGGCACACAGTGCAAGGCGGGGATCAGCACCCGGCTGGGAAACCTTGAGGCGGGCTATTGGCGGGGGGTCAACTTCATTGCTCCACTGGGGATGCCTCTCTACCAGTCGGTCAGCCAGAAAACCGGCCAGTTGACTGAGCCTGAGAGGCGTCTGATCACCCTCCGTTACGAGCTGGATAAAAGGGTGACACCCTATTTACGCCTGTTGATGCGCTTTGAGCCCTATTATGACCTGATCAACAACCGGATCGACCACATCTGGACCGCCAGCCTGGCGGTGGATGGCTCCTTTTTTCTGGCCAGGCACAAAGGCCCCTATCCAAATCGGAAAATTTCTCATAATCCCAAATAAAGCACATTAACCTACAATTTTAAGCTGAAGGTTATTGTCGTGTCGCCGATAATTCCACAATTGACGCTAAATTAAGGAACAATTATACCTCCACGGCATCGAAACCCACGGTTCGCCGGCGTAGTGGATGCCTACGCGCGGACCGGTGGTGAACTCCTTAACCGGAGGAGCATCGGCTATCCAGAAACGTTCGGAGGTGGTGAGGTTCTCCCCGTAAAAGGCGGTGGTGTCGCGGTGGCGGGGGAGATTCCAGCAGGCGCTGCTGGTGGTGGACCAGTTCGAGGAGCTGTTAACGCAAACGCCGCTGAGGAACAGCGGCGTTTTGCCGGCTTGCTTCGCAAGCTCGTAGACGATGCGGACGTCCACGTCGTGGCTGCCATGAGGGATGATTTTCTGTATCGCTGCCACGCTCTGCCATCGTTGCACCCGATTTTCGAG
>JAWOHI010000236.1:0-2529 GCA_046485255.1 Bacteroidales bacterium | reverse complement strand
TCAATCAGGATCAGTATATGAGCCAGGTGCAGTACCTCTTTACCGAGCTCAACTCCGTCAAGCCGCAGATGATCGAGGAGGCGACGAAGAATGCCCGGCAGGCGGCCGAAAAGTTCGCCATCGATTCGAATTCGAAGGTCGGAAAGATCAAGAAGGCATCACAAGGAATGTTTTCCATCGAGGACCGCGATATGAATACGCCTTACCGCAAGATCGTGCGCGTGGTGACGACTGTTGAATATTATCTTGCAGGGAACTAAGTGGTTATAGGTCCTCTTCTCGAGGTTTGCTGCGGCTCCGTGGCCTCTGCCCTGGCCGCGCAGGAGGGTGGAGCCCACCGGGTGGAATTGTGCGATAACCTTTATGAGGGGGGCACCACACCGAGTTTTGGTACGATCGGCCTGGCACGGGAGCTGCTGAAAATCAAGCTTCAAGTCATCATCCGGCCGCGCGGAGGGGATTTCCTTTATTCGGATTTGGAATACCGCATTATGAAGGAGGATATCCTTCGGTGCAAGGAGGCGGGAGTTGATGGGGTGGTGATCGGGTTCCTTACCACGGAGGGAGATGTTGATTTTGAGCGGGTTGCTGAGGTGGTCAAGCTGGCTCGGCCAATGTCGGTCACCTTTCACAGGGCGTTCGATATGACCCGGGATCCGGTTGCGGCCCTCGAAGTGCTAAAAGGATTGGGCGTTGACCGGATATTGACCTCCGGGCAGCAAAACCAGGCCCCCAACGGGGCCGATCTTATCCGTAGCCTCGTCAGTCAGGCGGGTGATTCGTTGATCATTATGCCTGGCGGAGGGCTGAATGAGGATAATATCCACCACTTTCACCAGAAAGTTAAGGCCCTTGAATATCACGCCACCCTTCGCAGAAGAGTTGAGAGCCCGATGCGGTTCCGCCGGGAGGGGGTCTATATGGGTGGTTTGCCACAAATACCCGAATTCAGCATCCTGGAAACCGACCCTGAACGAGTCAGAAGGTTTGTTGAACAGCTTGAAAAAGAATGCAATAATAATTAGGACAGGGGTCCCGACTTTCGTCGGGATGACAAGGTGCACTGAGGGAAGAGGTCCCGACTTTCGTCGGGATGACAAGAGGCACTGAGGGAAGAGGTCCCGACTTTCGTCGGGATGACAGTAGGGCTTTGAGGACAGAGGTCCCGACTTTCGTCGGGATGACAAGGTTTTGAGAGGACAACAGAAAATCGTAAATGGTAAATGGTAAATGGGAAATATCTATCCTTCTCTGGTTGAGGAGTTCGCACTTTACCGTGACCGGTTCTACCAGGAGCTGACCGGCAACATCCTGCCCTGGTGGGTCAAATATGCGGTGAAGCCCGACGGGAGCGGTTTTTACGGGGCTGCCGACCGCCGGGGGAATCCGGTGGAGGCCAACCTCTCCTGCGTCCTGACCGCCCGCATTCTGTGGACCTATTCGGCAGCGGCCAGGATGCTGGATGACCCGACGTGGCAGCCAATGGCCGACCTGGCCTACAAGGTTCTGCAGGAGCAGTTCCTTGATACGGTCTACGGTGGCTACTTTATGGAGGTCAAGCCGGATGGAACTCCGGCCAATGACATCAAGCATACTTACGCCCAGGCTTTTGTCATCTATGCGCTGGCGAAGTATTATGAACTGAACGGTCGTGCCGATGTGCTCGGTAGAATGACCGGTTTCTTCGACCAGCTAGAGCGGGTGGCGAAGGATTCGGCTCATCCCGGTTATATTGAGGCTTTTACCCGCGATTGGGAGCCTTTTGGGGTGAACCGGATGGCCGACAACAACGAGCCCCGGTCGATGAACACCCATCTGCACGTGCTGGAGGCCTGGTCGGCCCTTTTCAAGGTCTGGCCGGATCAACTGGTTGGCAAGCGGCTGCGGGAGCTGCTCGAACTGTTTCTGACGAAGATCATCCGCCCGACCGGGCACCTGGGCATCTTTTTCGATCTGGACTTCAATGAAGCCGCGAGTTCTAAGGGTACCTGCTCGTTTGGCCACGATATTGAGGCTTCCTGGCTCCTGATAGAGGCAGCTGACACATTGGGTGATGCCGGAATCCGGGAAAGGATGAAAAAAGTGTGCATTCGAATGGCCGATGCGGTTGCCAGGGAGGGCGTTGACCAGGACGGAGGCCTTTTCCTGGAATCGACGCGTTACGGAAGCCACCTCCGTACGAACAAGCACTGGTGGCCCCAGGCGGAAAACCTGGTTGGCTTCCTGAACGCGTTTGAACTCACCGGGGAGACGAAGTATTGGGAGATTGTCAAGAAGGCCTGGCATTTTATAGATCATCATGTGATTGACCACGAATACGGTGAATGGTTTACCAAGGTGAACCGGCTCGGAGTGCCCTTCCTGGAGGAACCGCCGGATGATCCGTCTCCTTATTACCGGAACGATTGGAAGATCGATCCCTGGAAGTGCCCCTATCATAACGGGCGGGCGATGATGGAGCTCGTAGAAATAGTATCCCGGCAGGTTCTTTGTTGATGCCATCCAGGCCTCCGGTGCTTCAAATACCTC
>JAWOHI010000229.1:0-5926 GCA_046485255.1 Bacteroidales bacterium | reverse complement strand
TTCAGGCAACCGGTCTGGCCGGTTTAGGCCTTGCTGGTGGCAGCCTGATACCCGGGTACTCGGTCGAAAACCCGGGTGAAAGTTCAAAAATCCCTCAATTTCAGCGATTTAATATGTCGGGATTCGCAGCCCCCCCGATGGAGAGGGTGCGGATCGGGATCATCGGGATGGGCCAAAGAGGCCCCGCCCATATGATCACGATGAGCCACGTGGAGGGCGTTGAAATCAAGGCTCTCTGTGACATACGTCCGGAGAAAGTTCTGGGTGCCAGGAAAAAGCTGGAGGGAACCAGCCATCAACCGGATGTGTACACGGGCGAGGAGGACTGGAAGCGGGTTTGTGAGCGGGACGACATAGACCTGGTGATCATCACCACTCCCTGGTATATGCACGCGAAAATGTCGGTTTATGCAATGCTGTATGGCAAGCACGTGGCCACCGAAGTGCCGGCTGCAGCAACGATTGAGGAGTGCTGGGACCTGGTCAGGACCGCCGAGCGGACCAAACGGCACTGTATGATGATGGAAAACTACTGCTACCTGCCCTTTCAGCTTCTCACCCTGAACCTGGCCCGGGATGGTTTTTTTGGAGAGGTGGTCCACGGCGATTGTGCTTACAACACCAGCAAGATGGGCAACAACTTCTCCAAAACGATGTATTGGGATATGTGGTGGCTCAGGCAGTATGGATCCAGAAAGGGCAACCTCTACCCGACTCACGGTCTGGGACCGGTCAGCACCATTATGAACATCAACCGGGGCGACCGGTTTGATTACCTGACATCGGTGGAGACTGCTGATTTCATGATGAGGGCCAAGGCTATTGAGTTGGCAGGAAAGGATGACTTTTACAAGCCGTTTGCCGAGATGGAGTACCGTGGTAATATGAGTACCACCACCATCAGGACCATCAGGGGGCGTACCATCACCATCCAGCACGATGCCACCTCCCCATCGCCTCACAACCTGATCCACGGGATCTATGGCACCCACGGGGCTGCTTTGTATGACCCGCAGCCACCCCGCCTCTGCAAAGGGAATCACAAGTGGATGGACCAGGAAGAGTTTAGAAAGATCGAAGAGCGATACACTCCAAAAATCATCAGGCAGGTCAGCGAATTGGCTGCACAGGTTGGTGCCGGACACGGTGGCACCGATCTGCTCGAGGATTGGAGGCTGGTTGACTGCCTGAGGAATGGTTTGCCCCTTGACCAGGATGTGTACGATGCCGCTGCCTGGAGCTCGATCGTTCCGCTGAGCCACCAGTCGGTGCTCAACCGGTCAATCCCGGTTGAAGTGCCCGATTTTACTGCTGGCTATTGGAGATCCAACCTTCCTAACATGGATATCAACCTCGAGCGGGGAGGGAATACAAGGGTAGTCCTCTGACTCATCCCAATATGACAGAAAGGGGCTCCATAAAACATCGTGCAGTGAATCCGCACATCGAGTGTGCGCCATTGCCAGTGGACATCGTGTTTCACCCGTCGTGGTGGTACCATCACGCCGGAATCACATTTGATGAGGACTTCTTTTACCATCCACGCAAGCGCGTCGAATCCGAACGCAAAATGGAAGAGGTTCTTTATGAGCGGTTTGGTGAACACGGGCTTGGAGCGGATCGTCATTTGGATCAACCGGTCATCGGCGCCGTGCACAATGCGGCCGGCTATCTGCTGTCCGAAATGCTTGGCTGTCAAGTGGTCTATGCCGAAGATTCGGCGCCCCTGGTGATCCCAGCCGGCCGGGAGTCCCTCGATATTAACCCCGACGACGCCTTCCGGAGTCCATCTTTTAAAAAGCTTATGGCCCTGAGGGAGGAGCTGAAGAAGCGGTTTGGTTACCTGGCGGGCGACGTCAACTGGGGCGGGGTGCTGAATATTGCCCTTGACCTGGCAGGGCAGGAGGTGTTAACCGGACTGATGACCGACCCGCAGGGAACAGCCGCCGGCTTCCGTCAACTGGCTTCCGTGATCGAACGGTTCGTGTCGGGGATCGGCGCCGATACCGGGACCACCTCCATCTCGGTGAACCGGAACGTCAGGCACATCAGGCAACCGGTATTTCTCCATTCCGAGTGCTCCCACACAATGATCTCGACCAGTCAGTACGACGAATTACTGCTCCCGGTCGACCAGGAGTGGAGCCGGAAGTATCGCCCCTTTGGCGTTCATTATTGTGGCTCAGACCCACACCGCTTCGCTGCCAGCTTCTCGAAAATCCCCCATCTGGATTTCCTCGATGTTGGGTGGGGCGGCGACGTGAAAGAGCTGAGGCGCCACCTCCCCGGTACCTTTCTGAATATCAGGCTTGATCCCGTGAACCTTAACCAGTATGACAATGATGAGCTTGCCTCGCTGATCACTACACTGGTGGAGGACTCGGGTGATCCCTGGCTGACCGGAGTCTGCTGCGTCAATATGGATGACCGTACCGAGGATGAAAAGATTCAGGTGATTTTCAGGACCATCAAAGAATTAAGGAAGAGATTGGTCGAATAAGGTCAGCATAGATGCCATATAACCAAATAGTTAGGGAAAATCTTATGAAAAAGTTGATGTTCGTGTGGCTACGCCGGGTCATCTTGGTGGCCCTTGTCATTGGATCGACCTCCTGCCAGATGGAAAAGGGTCAAAAAGCCGGTGGTCCGGATTATGGCAGTTTTCTCGAGGAGATGACGATCGATGAGATCCGCCAGGGCTATCTCGACGACCAGTTTACCATTACGGAGGTGGTCAGGGAGTATCTCGACCGGATTGAGAGGATCAACCGCAGTGGCCCGGGGTTGAATGCCATTATCTGCATCAATCCTGATGCTTTGGAGATTGCGGCAGAGCTTGACCGGGAGCTGGCTGAAGGCAAGGTCAGGGGGCCGCTTCACGGCATTCCGGTGGTTTTGAAGGACAATATTGACACGGGCGACCGGATGCCAACCACGGCCGGAGCCACCGTACTCGGAAACTCTTTTGCGCCGGCCGACAGCTGGGTGGCCAAAAAGCTCAGGGAAGCGGGGGCGGTGATCCTGGCCAAGGCCAACCTGAGCGAGTGGGCCAATTTCAGGTCGAATCGCTCGTCCAGCGGATGGAGCGGCGTGGGTGGGCAGACAAAGAACCCTTATGTACTGGACCGCAATCCCTGTGGATCAAGTTCAGGGTCTGGGGTGGCCGTCTCGGCCAATCTTTGCGCCATAGCCATCGGAACCGAGACCAACGGTTCGATCGTCTGTCCGTCAAATGCCAATGGGATCGTTGGGCTAAAACCAACGGTCGGGTTGGTCAGCCGCACAGGGATCATCCCCATCTCATTCAGCCAGGATACACCCGGGCCTATGGGCCGCACCGTGCGTGATGTGGCCGAGTGCCTGGGCGCTCTCACCGGCATCGATCCGGCGGATAGCAAGACAGCCGGGTCGGAGGGGCACTCCTATACTGATTATACCCAGTTCCTTAGCGATGACGCCCTGCAAGGCAAGCGGATCGGGCTCCTGCGGGATGCTATGGGGTTTCATCAACTGGTTGACAGTCTGATGGAAAAGACAGTCGAACACCTGAAAAGCCACGGGGCCGAGGTTGTGGATGTTCAAACACCGAGAGGCGGGGGATACGGAGGTGCCTCCTACACGGTGATGCTGTACGAATTCAAGGATGGTCTCAACCGCTACTTCGCCTCCCTTGGGGAGAAAGCTCCGGTCGGGTCGCTGAGCGAACTGATCGAATTCAATAAACAAGACCCGGTTGAACTGCGCCATTTCGACCAGAATATCCTTATAGCAGCCGAGGCCCGCGGCGGGCTCGACTCGCCGGAGTATATTGCCGCGCTGGAGCGGATGTACAAGGCCACCCGCCAGGATGGGATCGACCGGCTGATGGATGAGAACCGCCTGGATGCCATTATGGCCCCGACGGGATCGCCGGCCTGGAAGACCGATCTGATCAATGGCGACCATTTTCTCGGGGGGAGCTCTTCACTTGCGGCCATTTCAGGCTATCCCAATATCACGGTGCCAATGGGCCTCGCTGAAGGACTCCCGGTAGGAGTCTCGTTTTTCGGACGGGCCTGGAGCGAACCCGTTCTGCTGGGAATAGCCTATGCCTACGAACAAGGAACGAAACACCGGGTGGCTCCCCGGTACCTGGAAACGGACCTGTTTGAATAATTATTCAATGGACCAGCCCATCACCATCGTCTGGCTCAGGCGCGACCTGCGGTTGAAGGACAATCGGGCCCTGGATGCGGCCGTCGGGAAAGGATTGCCGGTTTTGCTCCTGTTTATTTTTGATCCGCACATCCTGGGGGAACTGCCCGTCGATGATCCGCGGGTAACCTTTATCTATCAGAATTTAAGGAAAATACAAGAGAGATTAAGGGCCGGTGACTCCTCCCTGATGGTCAGATTTGGAAAACCGGAGCAGGTCTGGGAGCAGCTGATGCGGGAGTTCGTCATAAAGGGCGTCTTTGCCAACCGGGATTATGAGCCCTACGCCATCCGGAGGGATGAGGCGGTGGCCAGCTTGCTCGCTGGGAAAGGCATTCCGGCGACCTTCCTGAAGGACCAGGTCGTTTTCGAGTGCGACGAGGTGACCAAACCCGATGGAAAGCCCTACACGGTTTTTACCCCGTACAAAAAGCGGTGGCTTGAACGATTCAGCCTGATCAGCAAGGAGATACGGCCCGATCCCGATCCGTCTGTGTTTGTGAAGGGATCGTTCGCCTTTCCGGCTATTGAGGAGATCGGGTTCAGGACTGCTTCCTGCCAGGTGGAGCCGCCCGATTTCTCAAAGATCAGGCTTTATGATCGCTACCGTGATCTTCCAGCAATGGATGGGACCACGCTGGCCGGGCCGCACCTGCGGTTTGGGACTGTCAGCATCCGTGAGCTGTCCATCCGGGCGGAGCAGGAGAATGCGGTCTATCTCAGTGAATTGATCTGGAGGGAGTTCTTTATGCAGATTCTCTGGCATTTTCCCGAGGTGGTGACTCAAAGCTTTAGAAAAGTCTATGATACCATCCGCTGGCGGAATGACGAACGCGATTTTGAGCGATGGTGCCGGGGGGAGACCGGTTACCCTTTGGTGGATGCCGGAATGCAGCAACTGAACCGGTCCGGCTTTATGCATAACCGCATCCGGATGGTCGTGGCCAGTTTCCTCTGCAAACATCTCCTGATCCACTGGAGCTGGGGAGAAGCTTATTTCGCAACCAAGCTCCTCGACTACGAGCTGTCGTCCAATAATGGCAACTGGCAGTGGGCGGCAGGAACCGGCTGCGACGCGGCACCCTATTTCAGGGTTTTCAACCCCATGCTCCAGCAGGAGCGCTTCGATCCGGATCTCGATTATGTCAGGCAATGGATTCCCGAGTTTGATCCTAAACGGTATATTCCGCCTATCGTGGACCACGCCCTGGCCCGGGAACGGGCCATACAGACCTACCGTGCATCCTTGTCTACCTGACCGCGACAGGGTGGGGACCGGAGCATTATGTTTAATTGTTAAACTTATCACGATGAAAAGCAGAAAATTCGTTGTTTCCATCGGCCTGACCGGTCTTTCCGGCCTACTTCTTCTGACCGGGTGCCGGAAGGAGGAGTCGAACCATTTGGTTCTCTGGTACAATCAGCCGGCCGCTGTCTGGGATGAGGCCCTGCCGGTGGGCAACGGCCGCCTGGGGGCGATGGTTTTCGGGGATCCGGTGAATGAGCGGATTCAGCTCAATGAAGAGAGCATCTGGGCGGGAGCTCCGGTCAACAATAACAATCCCGGCTCGCTCGAGCACCTGCCTGAAATTCGCAAGGCGCTGTTCGAGAACCGGTTCACTGATGCCTGGCGGCTTGCCAATGAGCATATGTTGGGCACTCCTCCGGGGATCCGGTCGTACCAGCCGTTGGGCGACCTGTTGATCCATTACGGGTGGAACGGTGAGCCGGG
>JAWOHI010000188.1:0-5449 GCA_046485255.1 Bacteroidales bacterium | reverse complement strand
AGCCGACCTGCGCCAGTTCCAGGTCCTGGGTGGGTCAAACATTGCCATTGCCGCCGAGAATTCCAATTCATCCTATGCCACCATCTATGCAAAAAATGAGGCATCCACCGGATTTGCCGCTCAATTTGAGAACAACAGCGGACCGGTGGCCCGATTCGGAAGAAATCTCGTGATCTCTGATGGGACCCAGGGGGACGGCAAGGTACTCACCTCGGACGCCAACGGGTTGACCTCCTGGCAGAGCCCTTCAACCAGCCCATGGCAGACCTCCGATTCGAATGTTTACTATGACAATGGTTGGGTGGGTATTGGAACCTCCACGATAACGACACCACTATCCATAGCCAATTCAAGCAATACCTGCTACATCCACCTCAAAGACAACCAGGGATCCGATGGGATGAGGATGGGAGCTTATGTTGGCGGCCTGGCCCTTGTAAATGACAACCTTGACAAAAACATCAGCTTCGTTGCTAAAAATTCATCCGGATGGAATCATATCATGACCCTGGTGGGAGCAACTAAAAAGGTGGGAATCAATACGTTGGAGCCCCCTTACACGGTATCCATATTAGGAGGAACCATCACGGATCTGAGCCTCCACACCGAAGGCTTAGGTGTTTTAGGGACGGACGGCCTGCGTATCGGAATCTCCAACACCACCCACGCCTGGGTATGGAATAACGAAAACGGGGACCTCTATTTCGGAACCAACAACCTGGAAAGGATGCGGATCGATAAGGAGGGCAATGTGGGAATCGGCGATTCGAGCCCGGATGCCAAGCTGGATGTGAACGGCACCATGACCGTCGGATCCTCCGGATTTGTATTCTCCGATATCCGGGAGATAACCGGAACGACCGGCACAGGTAGCAGCGTCACCATATCCTACCCATCGGGTTACACTCAGAACAACATCCGCATACTTTCCCTTGAGATCAATTACAAAGGGAGTTCCTGGATCGGACTGGGCGGAAACCAGCAGAATACATCCATCAATGAAAGGGTGTTTTACTACCTGGGTTCTTCTATTATGATCTACTATCCTCCCATTGCTGACTTCCAGAGCAAGAGCTTCCGGATGCTGGTGATGAAGGCGGGGGGCTGAGAATGGACGTCCCTAAGCCCTGTCATTTAAGGGGCTAAGCCAGGATCTTCCCTCACCGGAATGCGTTTGCCAAGATGATACACAAAAAGGATAACAGGATGGAAACGGGGAAAGGGCGTATGCATACCTTTGGTAAAAATCAATTTGCTGATGAAACAGGGGCTGATCATTGCAATCTTTTTAATCGGTTTGACAGCCTATGCCCAAAACACAGGTTTCCCGGAAAGCATCCTCTCGGAGAATCCTTCTCCTTCCGATTTCCATCTAGTGACCCCTGCCGGGAAAGCCAAAATCCTTTTTGACGATCAGGACTTTAACACGGTCAGGCTGGCTGCCCGGCTTTTCGCCGACGATGTAGAAAGGGTGACAGGGCAAAGACCCGACCTCACATCGGATGAGGGTGATGCTGGGATTTCCTGCCTGATCATTGGGTCAATTGAATCCTCCAGGTTCATTAAAAAACTGATCACCAAGAGATTGATAGATGTCTCCGGAGTAAGGGGGCAGTGGGAAGCCTGCCTTACCCAGGTTGTGGAAAATCCGTTCCCCGGGGTGGAAAAGGCGCTGGTGATTGCCGGCAGTGACCGGCGGGGAACGGCCTACGGGGTTTTTGAATTGTCCAAACAGATCGGGGTGTCGCCCTGGTATTGGTTTGCCGATGTGCCGGTCAAAAAGAGGGACCAGCTGGCCGTCCGGTTGGGGAAGTACATCCTGTCTCCCCCATCGGTCAAATACCGGGGGATCTTCATCAATGACGAGATGTGGGGTTTGCGTCCGTGGGCCATGTTCACCCATGCGCCGGAAGAGGGAAAGGGAATCGGTCCGAAAACCTATGAAAGGGTTTTCGAACTGCTGCTCAGGCTGAAAGCCAATCTCTTATGGCCGGCGATGCATCAGAAGACCAAGCCTTTCAACTACTATGAAGGGAATGCGGCTGCAGCCGATGAATACGGGATCATTATGGGATCCTCGCACATCGAGCCTATGCTGCGGAACAATATCGGGGGGGCCGAATGGGACACCGAATACCCGGATGAAGAATTTGATTATGTCAAAAACCGGGAGCATATCTACCGTTACTGGGAAGACCGGGTAAAGGCCAATGGCCGGTATGAAAACATGTATACGCTGGGCAAGCGGGGCAAGGATGATGAACCGGGCCGTGAGATCACCGTGCCGGTTCTGGAACAGGTATTCCGCGACCAGCGCAGGATTCTCCGTGACCACGTAAACCGGGATGCCACTAAAGTGCCCCAGGTGCTGATCGCCTATACGGAGGTACTGGGATTATACAATGAGGGTCTCAAAGTTCCTGACGATGTAATCATCTGCTGGCCGGATGACAACTTCGGGAATATCCGCCAGCTGCCTGACCAGGCAGAACGGCAGAGAGCCGGAGGTTCAGGGGTTTACTATCATTTCCAGTGGCTCAACGGAGCCACTACGGCATATACCTGGACTTGCACCACCCCTTTGGCATTAACCTGGTTTGAAATGAAAAAAGCCTGGAATTTCGGGGCTGACAAATTGTGGGTGGTCAATGTGGGCGACATCAAACCAGCGGAGATCAATATCGAATATTTCTTGCAGCTGGCCTGGGATGTATCGGCCTGGAAACACGATAATTCATCTCTATTTGTCCGGAAGTGGGCCGAACGCGAGTTTGGCCGCCAGCATGCCCCGGAGATCAGCGGGATCCTGCAGAAGCATTATGAACTGGGATACGCACGCAGGCCGGAGAACCTGGTGATGTGGAACGGCCGCGAAGAGAAACTGAGCTGGGAATGGTTCAGCCTCGATCATTTTGATGACGAAGCCCAGCGCCGGATCGATGAGTATAAGGCATTGATATCCAAGGTTGAACGAATTTATAAAGCACTTCCACCAGAGATGAAGGATGCCTTCTTCCAGACCGTTGTTTACAACATCAAGGGCACCGCCCTCCAGAACCTGAAAGTCCTGTACGCTCAGAAAAGCCATGCTTATGGCCGGCAGAAAAGGGCGAGTGCGGCGGTTTATGCCGCCAAGGCCCAGCTGGCAGAAGATGGAATCAATGACCTCATTCATCATTTTAACAGGGAGCAGGTCACGGTGGGAGACAAATGGGACCGGATGGCCTCATTGCCCGGTCCGTGGGGCGGGCAGTGGCACCAGTGGGACATGCCACCGCTTAGCGCATACTCCGGAGAAGGGGTGCCCCGACTGCATTATGCCATTGAAGGTATTGATAGCCTGAGGCTGCCCGGGTTCAGCGCATTCAACCGTGACAGCGCATTCATCGACCTGTTCAACAGCGGGAACGGTGCGGTTCATTGGTCGGCGGAAACCGCTGCTCCCTGGATCCGGCTAAGCCAAAGCTCCGGAGTGGTTTACGACGAAATGCGGATATGGGTGAAAATTGACTATGACCAGGCTCCTACGGGGATGCAGGTTAATGCCAGCCTGAAAATATCCTGGTCGACCAGTCTGCGTGATGAATGGGAAGATTGGGACCGGCTATCCATTGAGGAGCGTGTGGATTACCGCGAAGGCATTACAAAAGCAGGCGGTGACAACACCTTCCATCTGGAATTCACCCTCTGCAACCCGGTGAGCAAAAACATCCAGGGTTTTGTTGAAAGCAACGGGTACCTTTCAATGGAAGCGGAAAATTTCAGCCGGAGAACCGGCAACGACGCCAACTGGGAGATCCTGGAAGGATTGGGAAGATCAGGCCATTCCATCACCATCCTGCCGGCAAACTTGCCGCCCGTCACCGACCCGGATGCCATTTTCAACGATTCACCCCGTGTTGAATATGATATCTTCCTCTTCAGCACCGGGCCGTTTAAGCTGACCCTCAACTGCTCACCAAGCTACCCCATCAACGGTGATTATGGCCAGCGGGTGGCGGTATCGCTGGACGACCAATCACCGCAAATAATTGAATATGAGAAGGGTAATAGGGATGTGATGAGCAATCTGATGACGCTGTTTGGCGATTTGCAGGTTGACCGGCCCGGGCAGCATATACTGAAGATCCGGATGGTTGATCCGGGTATCGTGATTGACAAGATCATATTGGATTGGGGCGGGCTGAAGGAATCGTACCTGGGTCCGCCCGAATCGGGACGAATAAATCGGAAAACGTTATGAAAAGACTAGCCACCGCAACCTTGGCGTTCCTGCCTACCCTGTTGGCTTGCAACCATCAGGAAAACCATCCGAATGTCGTTTTCATTCTGACTGATCAATGGAGATCGTCGGGATTCGGATTTGCAGGGGATTCAAATGTAAAAACCCCAAATCTGGACAAATTCGCGTCTGAGGCCGCCAGGTTCAACAATGCCGTTTCTGTTTGTCCGGTTTGCACACCTTACAGGGGCTCGCTGCTTACGGGCAGGTACCCCACATCCACCGGAATGTTCCTGAATGATGCCTGCCTGCCCGAAGAAGAACTCTGCCTGGCCGAGGTATATAAGCAGAACGGCTATCAGACGGCTTACATAGGAAAGTGGCACCTCGACGGCCACGGGCGCCTGGATTACACCCCCCCGGAAAGGCGGCAGGGCTTTGATTACTGGAAAGCGCTTGAATGCTCCCATGATTATAATCGAATGCCGTATTACGAAGGTGACCTTCCGGAGATGAAGTTTTGGGATGACTATTCCCCCTACGCCGTATGTGAGGATGCCGGCCGGTATGTTTCATCCCACGCAAAGGACAAATCCCCGTTTTTTCTTTTTGTATCCATTGCCGCACCCCATTTCCCGCATCAAACAGCACCTGATGACCTGAAGGAACTCTATCCCCCGGATGATATCAAGGTCAATCCAAATGTTCCGGAGGAGCTCAGGGCAAAGGTGCAAAAGGAACTGCAGGGTTATTATGCCCATTGCACAGCCATTGACAGGGCTATTGGCCGGCTGCTTGACCAGTTGAAATCACTTGGCTTGTGGGACAGGACTCTTATTGTTTTCACTTCCGACCACGGAGAAATGATGGGAGCACACGGCATTCCAGCCACCCAAAAACAGGTTCCCTGGATCGAGTCGGGCGGAGTGCCACTGCTGATCCATTTCCCGGCAGCTAAAAGAAGCAAAAGGCAACTCTTCGAAATGCCGGTTACGACGCCTGATCTCTCCGCCACCCTGCTGAACCTGAGTGGTATTGACCTGCCCGGGTCCTTCGAAGGGGTAAGTTTTGCGCGCAACCTGAAGAGCGGGAGGGATGATCCCGGCAGGGGTGCCCTGTATATGTCGGTGGCCCCCTTTGCAGCCGTTCCCAAGGAAGCCAAAAGGGAATACCGGGCCCTGAAAACGGCCCGCTATACTTACGTCAAAGGCCTTGACGGCCCCTGGC